>DNGT01000187.1:0-151 GCA_003486165.1 Desulfobacteraceae bacterium | reverse complement strand
AAAACAGATTGCCGTAACAGCTCCTACAGAGGCATGGGTACTGATTACCGGAGAGAATGGCACAGGAAAGGAACTGGTTGCACGCACGATCCACCAGCTCAGCTCAAGGGTGGATTATCCGCTTATCGACGTTCACTGCGCGTCTATTCCC
>DNGT01000185.1 GCA_003486165.1 Desulfobacteraceae bacterium | reverse complement strand
TTTATCCTATTAATCAAAAAAACGAAAGTACATTGTTGATATGTTTATCATTGGCAATTTCATAAAGGCTGTTGCAATAATTCTCCATTATGTTCTTAATTTTTATATGTGGATCGTGATCGCTCGGGCGATACTTTCATGGGTAAATCCAGATCCTTATAATCCAATCGTCCGATTTATCCATAATGTCACCGAACCGGTGCTGTATCGAATCCGCGAAAAAATCCCCGTCAACTTTGGCGGTATCGATTTTTCACCGATCATCATTATTCTAGGTGTGATATTTTTACAAAATTTTGTCGTCAACAGTCTGCTGAAACTGTCAACAACTTTTATGTAATAATAAAGGAGAGTGATCTCTGATGAAAATGACACCCCTTGATATTCAGCAACAGCAGTTTAAAATGAAGTTTAGAGGCTTTGACGTACGGGAAGTTGATGCATTTCTTGAACAAATGGCGGATGCCTTCGAGTCACTGCAAAGTGAAAACAACCGCTTGAATCAGGAAATCAAACGGCTTCAGCTCGAGGCTAAGGGGTATAGAGAGCGCGAGGAAAGCTTTAAACGAGCCATGCTGAATTCTCAGAAAGTTTTGGAACAAATGAAGGAAAATGCCAGAAAATCAGCGGAATTGGTCGTTGCTGAAGCAGAGGTTAAAGCAGAAAAAATTCTCAGTAGAGCGCAAAACAGACTTTCACAACTTCATGAAGATATCGTAGAGTTGAAGCGACAACGATCGCAGATTGAGGTTCAAATCCGCTCCGTTATTGAGGGACATTCCAAACTCCTTGAAATTGGTAAAGAGGAAACCAGAATCAGGGAAGAGGAGGATGGCAAGCTAAAACTTTTTAAACAGTCTGAATAAACAGGTAGATTAATATGGCAAAAATTGATGCGTTTTTCAAATTGATGCACGAGCAGGGCGCTTCTGATCTTCATCTTGTGTCCGGACAACCACCTGCACTTCGTATCAGGGGTGACATGGAAAGGATCAAATATAAAGTCCTTGATAATGACGAACTAAAAGCGATGCTCTATGAAATTGCACCCGAGGCTAAAATCAAGCAATTTGAAGAAACCGGCGATATCGATTTCGGCTATGAAATACCCGGGGTTGCCAGATACCGTTCAAATTTCTTTCTGCAAAAAAATGGTTGTGGCGCCGTTTTCAGGCAAATTCCTGAAGAAATCATGACCGCCGAACAGCTGGGCCTTCCGAATGTAATATCCAAACTGGCTTCACTTCCCAGGGGCCTGGTTCTGGTCACCGGACCCACAGGAAGCGGCAAGTCGACGACACTGGCCGCCATCGTCGATGTTGCCAACCGCACCCGAAAAGACCACATCATCACCGTCGAAGATCCCATCGAATTTGTACACCAAAGCAAAGGGTGTATCATTAACCATCGTGAGGTGGGAATCCATACCAAGTCATTTAGTGCGGCATTAAGGGGTGCCTTAAGAGAAGACCCGGATATCATTCTGGTGGGAGAAATGCGGGACCTTGAAACCATATCGCTCGCCATAGAGGCCGCATCTACCGGACATCTTGTTTTTGGTACGTTGCATACCATGAGTGCACCGAAAACCGTTGATCGTATCATCGAGGTTTTTCCCGCAACCGAACAGGCACAAGTCCGTTCAACCCTATCTGATGGAATTCGGGCGGTTATTTCACAGGTATTGTTTAAAAGGGTTGACAAAAAAGCCCTTTGTGTTGCCTTGGAAATATTGATTGCAACACCGGCAGCCCGAAATCTTATCCGCGAAGGAAAAACACACCAAATTCCCTCAGTCATTCAAACAGGGAAGAAATACGGTATGCAGCTTTTGGATGATGCCATTATGGCATTGTATGAAAAGGGGTGGATAAGTGCCGATGATGCCTACCTCAAAGCCAATGACAAGGGGAAATTCAGAAATTTAATAAAAAATCCGCCAGCCGACTTTACCGAGGCCTAACACATCGTGAGGTTATATTTTGAAAAAACAGGAAATTGATCATCTACTTGCGAGAATGCTGGATTCCTATGACAATGTTTCCGATCTGAATATTACCGTGGGAAAACCATTTCAGGTCGAGACTTCGGGCGATCTCGCTGTTGTGGATCTCGACCCTAAGTTTAGTGAAATCACCCCCTTTCAATCTGAAATTTTCGCTCTCAACCTGATCAACCAGAGCCAAAGACTCACCGAAACGCTTTTACTTGAGGGATCGTGCGATTCATCCTATGAACTTCCCGGAAAGGCGCGCTTTAGAGTCAATATCTTTTCCCAGCGGGGGAGTTATTCTGTTGTGTTGCGAAAACTTTCCCCAAAAATTCCAACCTGCCAGGAATTGGGGCTTCCTGATGCTTTTTTCGAAATGGGTAAAGAAAAAAACGGCTTTGTCCTTATTACTGGTGCCACGGGCAGCGGAAAATCGACTTCGCTGGCTGCCATCCTCAATGAAATTAATGATGTCAGATCGATTCATATCGTCACCCTCGAAGACCCTGTGGAATATGATCATCCACATAAAAAAGCCACCTTTAACCAACGGGAGATGGGAGAGGATTTCAACTCTTTTGCCAATGGCTTAAGAGCAGCCCTTCGACAGGCGCCCAAAGTGATCCTGGTGGGTGAGATGCGCGACAGGGANNGGGTTGCCGCTTTTGAAATTTTGCGTTCCAATCTTCGTGTTAAAGATTCAATTTTGCATGGAGAATCAGAAGGTAAGACATTTTATGATATTATCCAGGCTGGAAAAGCGTTCGGCATGGTAACCTTTGACGATTATATCTTGGGGCTTTATGAAAAAGGCATCATTACCCAGGAAACCGCCATGGCTTATGCATCCCGAAAGGACGTGCTGGGCCGAGGAATCGACTCCATCAAATCTGTTCGAGGAGAAGCCACGACAGACATTGAGGATTTGAAGGTTGATCATGATTACGGCAAGACGTTGCGTTAATCGGGTCCTGCCGTTTTTTTATTCCCTAACGTCCTTATAAAGGCAAAAATTAATGAACATTTCATGCGAAAACTGCCAAAGCAAATTTAAAATTCCGGACGAAAAGGTTCCTAAAGGACAAAAGTTTTCACTGACCTGTCCGCAGTGTAACACCAAGGTCGTGGTTGATACACGCCCCGGCACTCTCTCTTCATCAGAAAACGATTCGGTATCATCAGATAAACACAAACCCGAAAAGGAGAAAACGATTATTGATGAAGTTGACGCTGATAC
>DNGT01000490.1 GCA_003486165.1 Desulfobacteraceae bacterium | reverse complement strand
AGGTTATGGCTAAGTTCTCTCCCTCTTTCGTCATTATGGTTGATGATAGCCAGCACCCGATCATTTCCCGATGTAACGTCAAGGATTTCTGTGAAAAGCCTCTTTTTACAGGACCAGTAAGAATCCATATTTTTATGATAATCCAGATGATCCTGAGTCAAATTGGTAAATATTGCGAGATCGAATTTGCACTCATGAACTCTGTATAGGTCGAGGGCATGTGAAGAAACTTCCATGACCACATGGGTCACCCCGTTATCCACCATTTCTGCCAGGATTTTCTGGAGATCCAAAGATTCGGGGGTTGTCATGGGATTTGGAAACGTCTTGCCGGCATATCTGTAGTTTAAGGTTCCGATGACGCCCACATGCATACCTGTTTTATCAAGAATATGTTCGATTAAAAATGCAGTGGTCGTCTTTCCGTTGGTACCTGTGATACCGATTAAAAAAAGTTTTTCCGATGGATTTATAAAAAATCGGGCGGATATGGCGGCTAAGGCTTTTCTCGTATTTTCGACTTCGATAATTATGGATTCACTTTTGACGGGTTTCTGGGTAACAATGGCTGATGCGCCCCTTGTGAGCGCTTCATCGATAAAGTCATGGCCGTCAGCAGTAAGCCCTTCTATGGCAACAAAGAGTCCGCCCGGCTGAACATCCTGGGCTCTGTAATGGATAGAGCCTATCTCGGGATCCGGATCGGGGTTATCAGTGTTTCCAATATCCGAAACATGGTTGCTTTGCCCTGCCTCTATGCCGTAAAATCTAACAGGATCGAGAGTTTTTAATAAATCTGAAAGCCGCATTCTTTTTGTCTATCTCCTCAGAGAAACCATTAATTTATCGGTCTTTCTTTTTGGTGCTATATGCATATAATCCAGTGTTTTCTGGGCGATGGCTTTAAATGCAGGCGCTGCAACAATGCTTCCGTAATGCTGTTTTTGGGGTTCATCAACAATAACCAAAACAGCAATTTTTGGGTTTTCCACAGGGGCAAATCCTACAAAGGATGCCACATATTTCTCATAAGAATATCCCCCATTTTCGTCGATTTTTTGAGCTGTACCTGTTTTGCCGCAAACGGAATATCCTTCAAGGGCGGCATTGACACCTGTCCCTCCTTCGGTAATGACCGTTTGCATAATTCTGCTTAACGTCTCGGCGGTTTTTTCTGAAATTACCTTTCTGATTTTACTTGGGCCAAATCTCTTGATCAGCCGGCCATTATGATCGGTAATCGCCTGAACCACATAAGGCTTCATGAGGATTCCCTTGTTCGCTACCGCGGAAGTGGCTGCGATGAGCTGTAAGGCAGAAACCGAAACTCCCTGTCCAAAAGAGATGGTTCCGGTATCCACTTTTGTCCATCGTCTAAAAGGGGGCAGGCTGCCGGCAGTTTCCCCGGGGNNGGACAGCCATCCATGCTCATGGGTGTCGTGAATAATGTGCCTCCCCATCTTATAAGCACCGTTCTCGCAAAAAAAGATGCTGTTTGGAGAGCTGCTCCCTGATTCTATTGCCGCCGCCGCACTGAAAATCTTCATGGTTGAACCCGGTTCAAACGGATCGGTAATAATCCGGTTCCTCCAGAACTTCCGGTTAAACCTTTCTAATGCATTGGGATTGAATAAAGGAACTTGCGCCAGCGCCAATATGGCGCCGGTCTTGGGAACCATGACCACGGCCATTCCGGATTCTGCAGAAAAATTTTCAACGGTTTCAGCAAGCACCTTTTCTGCTATGTACTGGATGGTGCTGTCAATGGTGAGGACTATGTTTTTTCCGGCCGAGGATATGCCGTTCATGTTTTCAGCTTCAAATCCACGGCCGTAGGCATCTCTTAACACCGTGTATTGGAACACCTCACCGCTGAGGTCGTCGTCATAATTAAATTCGATGCCTTCCAAACCATGATCATCAATATCGGTAAAACCAATGAGCTGGGCGGCAAGTGTTTTGTTAGGATAAAAACGCTTATGTTCAGGTATGAAGTCAAGACCGTCCATGTTAAGCTTTTTGACGGCTTCAGCCTCTTTGGGTGTTACTTTTCTTTTGATCCATACAAACTTTTTCTTAGATTTTAGTTTTTTGGCAAGCATTTTACTGTCTATTTTTAGGGCTTTTGAAAGTAATTTTGCAGCGCCTTTGGGATTTTCTATCTGTGCCGGGTGCGCAGCAATAGACGTAACATCGATACTCACCGCCATTTCTCTGAGGCTTCTGTCGAAAATGGTTCCGCGTTTCCCCGAAGATTTGAAAGACACTTCGTATTGATCTGCGGCTTTCTGGGACAGCCAGGAGCAGCGAAAAACCTGGAGGTACATAGCCTTGACGCCGATGATAATAAAAAAGAAGGTAAAGATAGCCCCAATGATGATTACACGTAATTTTATCTGTTTCATATCAAATCCGAATCATGGAATAATAATGGTCTGGCTTTTAGTGGGTGTATTCAACCCGAGTTGATCTTTCGCGATTTTTGAGATCCGTTCCGGAGATTTTAAGCTTGCCAGCTCGATCTTTAAGTTATTCTGCAAGGCGATAAGCTCATCCTGTTTTTTGGTTTCTTTTGAAATCTCATACCCCACATCAATACAATTAACCCGGCACCATGTATAAAGGAAAAGTTCGGCAATAAATACGACCATGAAAATGATCCATATTCCCGTTTTTTTTACATCGCCGTTTTTTTTTCGTGTTATTCGGGCCATTATATCTTTTCTGCCGCTCTTAGCTTTGTGCTTCTAGCCATGGGGTTTCTTTCAATCTCTTCTTTTGAGGGACGCACTACTTTTTTCGTCAACAAACGAAGGATCGGTTTTTGATTACAGACACATTCCGGGAATTCTGAGGGACAGATACATCCTTTTTCAAGGGCTTTAAATCGATGTTTTACAATCCGGTCTTCNNTCCAGCTCCCTGTTGACAGCGATTCTAAGTGCCATGAAAACCCGCGTTGCCGGATGAATTTTTTGATGAAATGATTTAGATTTTGGAACGGCATCGCACACGATCTGGGCGAGTTGTTTGCTGGATCTTATCGTTTTTTGCCTTCTCGATGTTGCGATTTTTTTTGCGATTTGCCCCGACCATCGCTCTTCCCCGTATTCTCGAAAAATCTGCTTAAGTTTTTTTTCATCCATTCTGTTAATCAAATCTTCGGCTGTTGTTCCCGACGTCCTGTTCATGCGCATATCTAGTGGTTCGTCTCTTAAAAAACTGAAACCACGGCCGCTGGATTCGATTTGATGAAGTGAAATCCCAAGATCCAGAAGAATACCGTCCACCGCTTTTACTTTAAGTTGTCTTAGAAACTCGGGAAGATCTACAAAGTTACCGTGAAAGAGGTGGATGGTTAAATCGAACGATTTTAAAACGTCTTCCGCATTTTTGATTGCATCAATATCCTGATCAATGCCGATAAAAACGCCACCTGGAGAAATGTTGCCGCAAATCGCCTTTGCATGCCCCGAACCTCCCAAGGTACCGTCAACATAGATCCTGCCGGGCTTGCAGTTGAGATAATGGAGCACTTCAGGAATCATTACCGGAATATGTTTAAGCGGCATATGATCAGAGCCCTAACTTTGCAATTTCGTTTCTTACGTCCTCCTTTTTCATGTCTTTTTCCAGATGCATATTTTCCTGGTTCCAATTATCTCGTGACCAGATTTCAAAATGGTCGAGGACGCCAACCAGTACGATGTCCTTTTCGAACCCTGCATATTCTCTCAGATTCTGTGGAATCAAAATACGGTCTTGTTTGTCACAGGGACATTCAAAGGATCCTCCGATAAAAACCCTTCTGAATCGACGCATGCTTTCGCTTTTTTCAGCCAGGGACAATATACGGTTTTCAATTTTTCGCCATTCATCATAGGTGTATGCGATAAGCGCCCCGTCCATTCTGGAAAGCATAACACCATATGATCCATCTGCTTTTATGACATCACGGAATCTGGC
>DNGT01000304.1 GCA_003486165.1 Desulfobacteraceae bacterium | reverse complement strand
TGCTTTCTCTGCCCATAACCAGCAGTTTTGTGGGTACCTGTTCTTCTTTTTGTTCCGCCATTGTCTCCATGGCGTATTCGGATTCACCGGCTTGGGCAAAGGTGATCGCCTCCTGATACTTTTCCATTTTACTGCCGGCTCTACTCAACTTTTGTTTGATTCTTCCAAAAATTCCTGCCATTTTTTATCTCCTCTTCTGTTTTATATTTATTTTTTTATTTGGTTTTTAATTATGAACAGTGACCAGGGGAACGGATAATCTTTTTGTCATTTTTGCGAGTGAATTTTTCTTTCTATAAATATTGACGGCTTCATTGACATCGTGATCAGAAACATCATAAATGGCCAAAATAACGTTCCGATGGTCGTTTACATAATCGATAATCTCCTTTTCAGGATTCCCCGACTTTATCGCAAAATGACAATGGACGCCTGCTTCTTCGGATTCCAGCAAGAGACCTCTGATTTCTTTTGAGGCCTCGGCCATGATATCCAAGGCGGTCTCATGTTCACCGGCTTCGGCAAAGGTGGCCGCCACCATGGACCCTTCAACAAATTTTCTCATGATCGAGCCTTTCTTTCGGATCTTTTTTCTATATTCTTGATAATACCGAGGCCTGATAATCTGAAATATGCTCAGCTCCGCCCTGATTCGCTTACAAAGTGTAACCGCGTAGCGAAATGCTTTTCGGTCGGGTGTTATACCGTCTATGGCCAATAATATTTTTTCCATTTTTATCCCCTTTTACCCTTCAACACATCGGCCGATTAAATGCGTATCTGCGGCCGGGTTTCTTCGGTGCGTCGAATTTGGGCATCAACTCTTTTCCATCTTTCCCTTTTCGGCCGGTCATGCATGATATCGAGCGCAATCTCATGTTCATTGGCCTGGGCAAATGTTATAGCTGCCATCAATCTGTCAAAAGTTTCTTTGAATTTAAACATGGCTGAATCCCTCCTTAGTGCGATTTGTTTTTTTTCGATTTTGAGCATGGGTAGAGCAACTCCTGTGCCAACAATCTCAAACAAGACCTAACCTATTGAATATATTAAATTAATATTGTGACTGGCTCGAGACCAAAATGCTAAAGAATAGTTACAATTTGCAATGCTTCTTTGAGGAATGGAAAAAATACCTATTCATATAAATATGTTACAATGTATTGCAAAAAAAGAATGCCTCGTTGCAAATTGTAACGTCGAATAACCTCCTATAAACCTCTAATAAAAAATTATTGCGCACCGCAGTTGAATCTGGTTTTATACAAACAACAAAGGAATCCTATCATGCGAATATTTAAGAAAGAAAAAGGACAAATGAAGGACATGCCGTCGGAACTCGATGAATTAAAAGAAGAAGTGCAAAGGGCCAAGATGCCCGAACCGGTAGAAAAGGTCGCTTACAAAGAGATAGAGCGGTTGATTAAGACCTCTCCTTCAAGCGCTGAATATACCATCGGCATCAACTATATCGATTATCTGGTGAGTCTTCCCTGGAACAGAATGACCAATGACAACCTCGATATTAGACGGGCCGAATCGATCCTCAATGAAGATCATTTTGGATTGGTCAAGATAAAAGACCGCATTCTGGAGCATCTTTCCGTCAGGATTTTGAAGATGTCGGGGCAGCACAAGATACTGGTGGTAGATGATGAAAAAATTACCCGCCAGAATCTGGAACATGTNNATCACTGGGTATGCTACTGTATCCACAGCCATTGAGGCCATGAAAAAGGGATCGTACCACTATCTGACCAAACCGTTAAAACTCGATGAAATCCGTTCAACCATCCAAAAAGCGCTGTATAAGAAAAAAGTTCGCTTAGAGCCCAAAGGTCCGGTACTCTGTTTTGCCGGCCCTCCAGGCACCGGAAAAACGTCTCTGGGAATGTCCATTGCCAGAAGCTTGGAACGAAAATTTGTCCGCATATCTCTGGCCGGAATGAAAGATGAGGCCGAAATAAGAGGGCACCGTAAAAGCTATGTCGGTGCGTTGCCGGGAAGAATTATTCAGGAAATTCGCCGTGCGGAAACAAAGAACCCTTTGATTATGCTTGATGAAATCGACAAAATCGGCCGTGATTTCAAAGGAGATCCGGCCGCTGCATTACTGGAGGTCCTTGATCCTGAACAGAATACGCATTTTGTGGACCATTACCTGGATGTTCCCTTTGACCTGTCTCGTGTGATGTTCATCGCCACCGCAAACGCCCTGGATCTNNTATTTAATCCCCAAGGAAATCGAAGAAACCGGTCTTACTGAAAACCCCCCGGTTTTCACATCAGAAACCATCCACAAAATTATCAGGGAGTACACTCGAGAAGCGGGTTTACGAAATCTCAAGCGTCAGATCGCTGCCATCTGCCGTAAAATCGCCCGTGAAACGTTGCGCGGCGAGCATAAAAATGAATCGAATATTCTAACTCCGGAAATCGTAGAGAATTTTTTGGGCCCTCGAAAGTTTTATTTTGAAATTGCGGGAGCCAAAGAAAGGGTGGGGGTGGCCACCGGGCTGGCATGGACGGAAGCCGGGGGGCAGATCATCTTTATTGAAGCCGCCAAAATGAAAGGAAAAGGGAATCTTATTCTCACCGGGTCATTGGGAGATGTGATGAAGGAGTCGGCACACGCGGCTATGAGTTACATTCGAAGCCACGCAGCTTCTCTGAATATCCCGGACAACATGTTCGAAACCCATGACATCCACATTCATGTACCTGCCGGTGCCATACCGAAAGACGGTCCTTCGGCCGGCCTGACCATCGCCGTTGCACTCATCAGTCTGATAACGGAGAGGTCCTGCAAAAGAAATGTGGCGCTGACCGGAGAGTTGACCCTTAGCGGAAGGATACTTCCAGTGGGCGGTGTGAAGGAAAAGGCTCTGGCTGCCCACCGGGCCGGCGTGACATCAGTGGTATTCCCTGACAAAAACGAGGCGGACATCAGAGATATCCCAGAAGATATCCAAAAAGATCTTAAGATCCTCAAAATCAATGAGTTGGATGAGATCATCGATGTGGTGTTGAATTAACGAAGAATTTATAGTCTGGATTTTACAAGGGTTATAGGCTTTCACACTTCAACCAAACAACCTAAAGATTCTCATTAATTTTCATGGAAGATTCAGGTATCAGATATACTTGAACATGGCAAAGTGCAGATCTTTCGGG
Organism: Desulfobacteraceae bacterium; assembly: GCA_003486165.1. Lineage (GTDB taxonomy): Bacteria > Desulfobacterota > Desulfobacteria > Desulfobacterales > UBA11574 > UBA11574. Next base: position 10,038 of record DNGT01000304.1, on the reverse strand, counting down.
GTTGGATTTCCGGTTTTCACAAATCCGTGACTTTTGTAGAAAGCTTCCGAACGTGGGAATTTGGGAACTTCAACCTCTATCTCATTGATACCTATTTGTCTGAACAAATTTTCGCACTGTTCATACAGAAGTGAACCGTAGCCTTTTCGGCAGTAATTTATTTTAACCTGCAATGTTTTTATGACAAGCTTAATTCCTCTTCGAACGACGAGCGCACATCCGATGAGATCTTCCTCGTCGTTTAACAGCATGGCCAGATAACCTCTTTGCATCTCTTCCTGAATTTTTTCACGCGTTGCAAAGGCCATCAGCCTTTCTATACCCTCCGGAGGATACTCTCCCTGATTGACATCATGAGTGTTTTGACGGATTAACGCTGCGACTTTGTCAGCCATGGAATGGCTCAGCGGTTCTGTCGTTTCTTTTAAATTGTCTATGACTTTGATTTTCATTTTTAAAACATCACCGTTCGATCAATTTTCTGGATGTTGTTTCAAAAACTTTTCACTGACGGTATTGAACTTTTTTAAAGGTTTATTTTTTATGCTTCATTCCATTCATATAAGCTTAAATATACCCGATCGTCCGATAGACAGAAAGTCCAAAACCAAATATCGAAAATCAATCAAATTGTCAATACTCATCACCATAAAATATTATGATAATTCAAGATGTTTTGTTTAAAACATATTTTTGATAAAAAGGAGGTATAGCCGTAGGTCTGGCATGGACGAAAGCCGGCGGCCAGATGGTCTTTGTTGTAGCCGCCGGCATGTCAAGCTCTGGAGTGCGGATGGTCAGATGAACGGACAGCAACATTGCATCTTTTTTTTGAAATCCACTAAAACTTAAAAATTAAATCCGTCTGGATGCGATCTTCATGTTCCCGTTCTTTGTTGTTGTCAAAGTTAACGTCAGAAGTATCCCAGTCGGTAACAGGATCGGTATAGAAGTAGGCGGCATCGAAACTCAACCGGTCCAATACCATATATTTAAATTTTACTTTATGCCCTTTTCGGTTTGCGCCGTAAAAATCCTGGTCGTTCATCGAACCGATGACTGCATCCCTTTCAATTCGGGCATATTTATACCCGATTGACCAGTCGCCTTTTTTCTTTGCCTTGCCCAGATCAAATCCAAGGTAGTAGGCGGTGTCCTGGTCGCTGGGAACATTATCTGCGGTGTTGACGATATAGTCGAAAATCAGTGTTGTGGGGATCTGTCCCAACTGGAATGAGACACGAGAAAGCCCTTCCCACAAATTGTAGTCATATGCATATTGCAAACTTCCACTTTCGAGTATGAATGAATTTCCCCCGCCGGTCTTATAGTTTGACGCATGGAGGTACTTGGAATTTTCGAGGTTCGCCCAGTCATAATAGCTGCCGGCCAACACCCAATTGACCTTCCCTATGTTCCAGTCGAATCCGGCTTGGTAGATAAAAAGGGCCGCGTCGTCGGTTTCGTTTTTAACCTCGTTGACCACCATCTGTCCCAGCTGAACAAACGGTTTAAAATTCGTCCAGCCTGGATACTGATAGTATTCATAGAAACCTTCAGGATTTACATCCGGATCCCACATGATGTCGGTGTGCAAAAACGTATTTTTGAATTTTCCGCCCGCAAGCTCCAGTTTCTTCAGCCAGTTGGGCATATAAGTGGCATATGCCCTGTGAAGATAGATACCTTTGTCATTGAAATCATCGGTAAAAGTCTGGTTGGTGGTCGTGGCCTCTCGATTGGTGTCCTGGTTGGTGCAGAGCATGAAATGGGTGGATACTTCATCGCTGATGTTGCTGTCAAAAAAGAGTCTTGCCCGGATTCGGAACCTGTCGCGGGTGGGAAGATCTTTAATGGATCCGTCGTCCTGCCGCTCTTCCCGGTTGTAGATACCTTCATAACGAAGTCTCAGGTCGCCGGACACTTTGGTATCTTTAATCCATTTGGGAATCTTTTCGTTCCATTCCTTGGATTTTTCTTCGGTTTCAGTCTTTACGGTCTTTGTAATTTCTTCCTTTTGTGTTTCTTTTACCTGGTTGATGGATTCCTCTTGATTTTTCAGTTCCTGTTTCAGCGTTTCNNTATAATGACTGCAAACCCTGTTTTAAAAATATTGCTCAACCTCATTAGACACACCTCCTGTTTAGAAAATCCAAGTACTATTTTTTTTTCTTTAACCCTTACCTTCCTGGCGCCTTTTTACAAAGCTCTCCGCCCATAAGGGCAAGGCTTCCTGGTAAGATTTTTATGTTTTCTACGATGGCCTCCTTTTATCGCAACACAGATAAGGAACACAATAAGTTTAAACAATGACGACGCCATTAGTACTAGGCGAGCTCATGCAGTTCAAAAAAAGCGGACGAAGAAGATCGTCTATAATCCAATCTTGACATATAATATTATTTTTGCCATAGCTGCGCTTTAAAAAAGATATTTCTATCAATTCATCGGCCAGGATCTGATGCCTTGAACTCGCTCAACAAAAAATTCACACTTGTTGTCCTCATTCTGCTCGCCTTGTCCATTATCGATACCATGATCATGGCCGTCACCGGTTCCAAATACATCTTTAAAGCCGTGGCCGGCAAAACCGCTTTCATCAGCGGCAAATTGGCCGTACCCGTGGACGAGAATCAGGTCAAACGCCATGCTCTCCTGGCCGGTAATGAGGGCCAACGGACGCCGTATGATGAAATCATTACCTACGCCCCGCAGTACGATTTTTTCCGGCTGCAATTTCTCGATGCCAAGGGAAGGTTGTGGCGGGGGACACTGGAAAGTACTGAAACGGCACCCCAGGGCGACTATGTTGTCGCCATCTTTCAAAAAGCCCTGGGTCCCGAAGAAAAGGCGCCGAAATTCACCATCCGGCTGTTTCAAAACGAGCAGGCTTACCGGAAAAGCTTTTTTTCTGTTTCTGAACGGTATCTTGGGTTGGCGCCGTTCTGGGTTACGCTGGTACTTCTGCCCCTTGCCCTGTATTGTATTTTCATCACCATGCGAGATGCCGGAAAGGAGCTTTCGGATCTCCAGGCAAAGGGGATCGGCCCCATCTATAAACTGGTCAAACGCAAAACCGACTGGGAAGTCATCTTCGGCCTGGGAAGCCGTCATGGGGTCAACCCCGGTGATTGTCTGGTGGTTTTGAACAAACATCTTGAGCCTGTTGGAGAAATCCTTTCGGCGGACGTCGGTCCGGAATCCACCACCGCCACCTATCCGTTAGACAACCCCATCGCACCGGATCATTTCATCGCCATCCCAGCGGATGAAAAAAAATGACAACACGTTAGGAGAATCGGATGTGTCGATAATGGTTTATTTCAACGCTGATTTCGGCCCAATGGCCCCAAAAAGAAAATCTGATTCTGGTGGCCCTGATTGATCCGCGAAATTTAGCCATTAACTTCCTGCGAACGCAGTTTTTTGATCAATACCCGCCCGATGATGATGGTGACAATGACCGCAGGAATGTATGTTTTCAGGAATATAACGGTTATATTTTCCTGGTTGCGATAGCCAAGATAGATACTGAGCATTAACTCAATCAGAATCAGAATATCCATGACAATCAAAACAATCTTTTGTTTGAAATTCATTCCCTGATCCATGTTGCCTTTCCTTTTTTCCCGCAGGGCGGAAACAGAGCCCGAAATATCCATGATCGGGCTCTGCTTTCCCTTGCCGGCGTGGCCTTGATGGAAGTTACTTTTTCCTCAAGTCCTGCTTGGAAACGTTCATGACTTTAATGGCCATTTTGTTATCGCCCTTTACTTTATAGGCAATCCTCAGAATATCTCCCGGCTCCGGTGTAATCCCTATTTTGGCCGTTGAGCAATCAAATTCACTGACAATGCCGGTTGCCTGCCCGTAAGGTGCTTCGTTGCCGAAGTTTGTATCAAACTCTTCAAGTTTGATGATTTTTAACTCGTTGTTATACTCCAGGCATTTACCCTGGACGACTTCAGATGCGCTGCTGTTTAGTGCAAAAACCAGGCATAACGCTAAACAGAGCACCGGTATTCTTAATTTTATTTTCATAACTTTGTTCTCCTTGTTTCTGTTCAACGTTTCATGCTTTAGCCTTTGCCGCAGCGCTTTTTTTCTCACGCAGTTCCTGGGCAGCCCCCCGGAGCATAATATTCATAATGTAGATACAGATCAGCGTAATGGTGCCCAGAATGAGTACCGCAGCCGACGCCGTGTACTTGAACTGCTTCAGGATAATGGAAATCATGCAGGCAAGCACGGCGATGCCGAAAGCGATGCGAATGCCATACCCCTTGGAGTACTTGGTCGCCACAGTGCCGATCTGGGCTCCAATGGCTGCGCCGGTGAGCATAACGAACACGGCGACGAGTTCGATTCGGCCTTTCATAGAATAGGTAAAAGCACCATAAAGTCCGGAGATCATGACTTCAAACAGGTCCGTGCCCACGGCGATGTGAGTGGGACAGCCAATGAGATACACCAACGCCGGCATGCGCAGCAATCCACCGCCAATCCCCAGGAAACCGGCCAAAACACCGGTGGCGTAGCTGACCATGATCGGAAGCCAGGCCGAGCAGGTAAAACCGGCCGTCTTGAAGTGTATCATCGGCGGGATCTTGATCTTGTGCAAGGTTTTGTACCAGGTAATCCCTTCAGCGCCGTGCTCGCCGACATCGCCGGCCTTCTTTTTACTGACGGCTTTGGCATAATCCAGAAAAACCATAAAGGCGATCAAGGCCAGGAAAAGCACATAGACCCACCGGACGACCGAACCGACCATACCCAGACGTTCCAGGTACATGATGATCTGGGCGCCACACTCGATACCGACCATGGTNNACCCCGGCGATCGGCATATAAAGATACAACCATTCCGTATTTGCCAAAAATTCCATGGTGATACCTCCTCTATTACGTTAATGTTCGACAATTTTTCTGCTCTTGAGATCAAGCCCGGTCCGAGACATGATAAAATCCATCAACAACCCCAGAATGCCCCCGTATGCAGCGGTCAGCACCACGGCCCATACGGCGAACAGAACGATGTTGGTATTGTATAGCTCGGAAAAATATTTCATAATACTGCTATGGAGCACCCGCGTATCAGCCACGACCACAAGATCAACGGCCTTTTCCCCTCCTGCCCAGAGAGCCGCCGGTAACCAAAGATAGAGCATTGTCAAAAATGTTAAAAAACATCCTGCTATTTTTTTCATGACACCCTCCTAATTTTTATTTTACAATTAATACAGAGCATGATGCATGGGATATGACCCGGGATGCAACACTTCCCAGTAGAAATTTCTCAAGGTTGGCTTTTCCACGGTGTCCAACGACAATGAGATCAATATTATTTTCATCGGCAAACGTAATGATATTATCCGCAGGAGACACCCCTTCCTCGGTAAACACCTGAGCTGCAATTCCTGCCTTTTTGGCGGTGGCCGCAGCTTTTTTTACCACGTTTTCAGTTATTTCCTTTAATTTATCGGTCATTGCCGGTGACAGCCAATCAATGGCACCTAACAGCGGCGCAACAGATAAAATAAATAGCTGTGACGGTTGGTATTTTGTCATTTCGATGGCCTTTGCCAGTGCTTTGCGTGCAAAATCGGAATCATCCATGGCAACCAGAATATTCATCTCAATCCCTCCTTTCTTTTTTGTTTAGTTACCTTTGATTTGATGCCGTCAATTACCAAGGGGAAATAGCAAGATACATGCCGCGTCAGCAACAATTGTGCAAAAAAAGCGCAAACTGGTGTTTAAAAATATAATAGAAATAATATCAGATAGATGAATACATAAAAAAGAATATATTTTTCTTGCTTGATGGCTGATTTTGAGGTATAAAAAATAGAGTTGCGAGTTTCTGCGGATTAAATAAGTCTTATCGCAATAAATGATAAAGAAAAGGTGCAAATATTATGCCCGTGTTTAAGAACGGTTTCAAATCCGGTAATATCAAAACCAAGCTGCTGGTCTGTATCATTCCGCCGGTCGTATTGATTCTGGCAATAACTGGATATATTACCTATCGAATTACCTACCATTTTATCAATATAGCTTTAGAGAGAGTCATCAGGGTTCAAACCCTGGCCTTTACACATGAGGTTGAAAAATTTCTTGAAAAATGCAAGCAGGACCTCATGTTTATCGCGCAAGACAACCTTGATATAGCAAAAATGCGCAGTTTTCTCGCAAGCAACAAAAATGCCGGCGGAATTGCCTATCGCGAGTTGGCCTATATCTCGCAAACCGACCAATCCCACATTTTTCTGGTAGCAAAAGATGATGAGATTTTCCAAATTCCATCCAAACAGTTTTCTGACATCCACCCAAATCCCCTCCTTTTTTATGACCGTATAAAACATTCCGGCAAAGACGGCAAAGGTGAAGTTTGGATTTCAAACATCACAGAGGTAGAGCATCCGTTTCCTGATTTTTCCAATCCGAACCGCAAAATAACCTCAAGGGTCATTTATTTGGGCATGCCCTATTTACCCCCTGGCGGCAAACCCGGCTATTTGATTCTATCGGTGGATGTTCGCACGTTGAGAAACATTCTTTCCCTTTATAATTCACCCAAATCTCCGATCTGGGCTTTTTCCCGAAGTTCCGAAGTCCGGTATATTTATATTTTCGATAAAGACGGCTGGATTCTCTTTCAATCGGAAAATCCCGACAAACCCGGCTTGGAACTGGCCACCGATCTGGCCAGATCCGAGTATACCGGCACGCTGGGAAGGCCCGATCTTCCTTGCGCTTTCAGACCTTCTTCGGTCTACGCCCATTTCTGGAAGATGGTTCGCGACATTCGCGAGGGCCAGCGAAATTTAATCAAAATTCAAGACCAAGACTACCCTTCCGGTATAAAAGAGCATTACATTGCCTATGCGCCGATTCGTTTTACGCCGGGGAAAAATGCCGAACCCGTCGTATACGGCGGTGTGGCCTATGTTGACCGGAGCAGGCTTACCGTTGTCGCCGGCTACAAACAGATTGACGTCATGTTCATCATCACGATCGTCACGATAATTCTTGTTTCTCTTTTGATTTACCTACTCGCCCGCTTCATCACAAAACCGATATTAGATCTCTCCCGGGCAGTGACCAACATCGAAAAAAACGCTGAACTTAAAGAGATCGATCTGCCCTATTCCGGTTACGAAACGTCTCTTTTACAAAACGCCGTCAATACCATGATTGCCACGATGAAACGTCAGATTGATGAAATCAGAATCAAGGATAAAGAAATCGAAACGGTCAGCCTGAAGGAAAAAGCAACGCTGGAAAAAGAAATCCCCCGGGATTTCCAAAGCCAGGCGGGAATTGAAATTTCCGGCATCGTCGGTTTTGGCCCGAAAATTGAAGGGCTTAAATCGGATATATTGAAAGCGTCACAGGTTGATGTGGACGTTTTAATCATCGGTGAAACCGGAACCGGCAAACAACTTGCCGCAGAAGCGATCCACCATCACAGCAACAGATCCGGCAAACCCTTTATCTCCATTAACTGCGGAGAGCTGGATGAAAATTTATTGCTGGACACCCTTTTCGGGCATGTCAAAGGCGCCTTTACCGAAGCAAAAACCGACCGCAAAGGAGCGTTTCTCGAGGCCAACGGAGGAACCTTGTTTCTGGATGAAATCCAGGTGGCTTCAGCCTCTGTGCAGCAAGCCCTGTTGCGGGCCATTGCCATGCGCAAGATAAAACCGCTCGGCAGCGATAGCGAAATAACGGTTGATGTCAGATTGATCGTCGCAACGAATGCCGACTTAAAGGCCCTCATGGAACAGGAAAAATTAAGAAGCGACCTTTATTTTAGGCTCAAAGTCATAACCATTAACACGCCATCACTGCGCGAACTCAAAGACAACATTCCGGTCCTGACCCGGCATTTCCTTAAACAGGCAATCATGTTGACAAATAAAGGGGAGCTCGGCCTGAGCAAAGGGGCCCTTGAAAAAATGAAACAATACCACTGGCCGGGAAACGTTCGGGAACTGATGAACTGCATTACCAGGGCCGTTGTCATGGCGGAAGGCAACGTGATTCAGGCCGAGGATATCAAGCTGGAATCCGAAGAGCCGGAGCAAAACACGCTCAATCCGGCCGAAGAAGGGGAATTCACCGGCAACTTCCCCCCTTATTCCGCCAAAACGGCCAGCGAGGACGTTCTGACCGGCCGGTCTTTTTTGGAAATGCCGAAACTTCCCCAGCATTACAAGAATCAAATGAACGAACGCCAGGAAAAGGCCTATCCTGCCATCATGCAAAAAGGATGGATTACTCGTAGTAAATATCAGGAGATCATCGGCGGCGGCCTATCTCCCAGAACGGCCATCTACGATCTGCAGGATCTGGTGAAAAAAGGTCTGTTGAAAAAAATTGGAAAGGGACCTGCAACACGCTATATTCCGGTGTTTGAAATGATAGAAGATTGATGAGGTTTCAAATGATAAACCGGCTTTATTCATTATTCAAAAAGAAGCCTTTGCCACATGGTTCCAACCATGAAGTCATGAATGTCTTCAGGATGAAATACGCAAATTTCAAGGCTCTGCTGGAATCGAACTCCGAACTGCTAAAAATCATAACGGATATTGAAGAAAAGCTGCGAGGACAGGATGTGTTCGGCATGGCTTACATCCGATCACAGTCTGCCAGGATCATCTTTCATGCCGCCCGAATGGTTAAAAGTTTCGAAAGGCTATCCGGCCGTGCCTATCCACTGCTTATGGAACTTATCGACCATATTCACCATACGATCAAACAAGAACATGAACGCAGGAGCGAACCCGCGGTGCTGGAATATGTGTTGCCGTATTCCCGAATCACCAAAGAAATGGTCGATTTTGTCGGCGGTAAAAACGCCAACCTTGGAGAGGTCGCCAATCGCGTCGATATCCCCGTCCCGGAGGGATTTGCCATCACTACCAGAGCGTTTGAAATGTTCCTCCAGGCCAACGATCTTATGGATGAAATTCGAAAGCAAATGATGGGAGTCACTACCGCCCAGCCGGAGACGGTCGTACTTACCAGTGAAACAATTCAAAAACTTTTTCTTGAAGCCAAAGTTCCGGCGGATGTTGAAGAGGCGATTTCCGAGGCTTATGAACAACTTTCAGCGAAAAGTCTTTCCGGCCGGGAAAACTTAAAGATTGCCATGCGCAGCAGCGCCATAGGCGAAGACAGTGAATTGTCCTTCGCCGGACAGTATGTGAGCGTCCTGAATGTGCCGCCGCAAAGAATTTTCATGGAATATAAAAAAATCCTGGCCAGCCTGTTCACCCCGAGAGCCATATCATACAGGCTGCATATGGGAATCCCCTTCGAAGATGTTGTCATGAGCGTGGCCTGTCTGGAGATGATTCCGGCCAAAGTCAGCGGGGTCATCTACAGCCGGCACCCCTTCAATGTCCTGGAGAACACCGTCATTATAAATGCCGTATGGGGGCTGGGCCCCTATGTTGTCGACGGCACCATTACTCCGGATTCGTATTCTGTGTCAAAAGATTCTCAGCCGGTTCTGCTGACGTCGAAAATCTCCGAAAAGCGCCTGCGGCTTACAATCCGGCCGGACGGTTACCTTATGGAAGAACAGGTTGAGCCTGAACTGCACAACAGGCCCTGTCTTAGCGAAGACCAGCTGAAAACCCTGGCCGTTTATGCCGTGAAGCTGGAAAACCATTTTCAATGTCCCCAGGACATCGAGTGGGCCATCGACCCAGGCGGCAATCTTTTCATCCTTCAGGCCCGCCCGCTGAGGTTTGAGGGCAAAAGCAGCCCGAGAGGAGAGGGCGGCCGCACACAGCGCTTACCGGGATATACCCTTTTGCTTGAAGGGGGCGATATCGCCTGTCCCGGTGTCGGGTTCGGACGGGCCCACCTTGTTCGTTCGGAAGATGATCTGCTATCCTTTCCCGAAGGCGGTGTATTGCTGGCCGCACATCCATCTCCCCAATATGTTATGATAATGCCCAAAGCCCGGGCCATTTTGACCAATTCGGGCAGCGTCCTTGGTCATATGGCTTCCCTTGCCCG
>DNGT01000165.1 GCA_003486165.1 Desulfobacteraceae bacterium | reverse complement strand
CGCAAATATCGGTTGACTGAATGATGTTACAAAACTGTATTCTTCTTTTGGAACCGCTGTAAAACCGCTTGTTACTGTCTCGGCGTCAAACCGATTGTATCCATAAGATGCGCTAAGTGTAGGGAAAAATTGCGTCCGCCTGGCTTTTTTCACAGCAATGGCCGCAGCTGTTTCTTCTTTGGATGATTTTAGGCCGAGATTCGCTTTTATGGCATCTTCAATGGTCTGTTTGAGGGTAAAAATTTCAACCGGCTCCTGGGCTTTGGAATAAACGGGAAATAGTATCGGTTGAATGAAGATAAAACACAAAAATAGTCCAGTCCATTTTATTTTAAACATCATATTGTCTCGTCCTTACATTGTTAAAAGATAGTGAACCTTTGAGTAACTCCATCTTCAAATAGCAAATAACAATCAATCTTTCAATTAAGCGTTTTCGATCACTACGAGCATAAAATTTAAAGGTTTTTCGGTTGACCAAAAAGGGGTTTATTGATATTTATTTTTTTGAGTTGAAGGAGTGCTGTCACTAGTTTTCCTTACTCAAGGCCTCCACTGAATCCCATTAAACAGGCTTCTTCCATTTCGGTGGAGGCTTTTCTATATCGAATCAACACTTTAAAATCAATAGTTTCGTATCAAATTAGGACTTGCCCGACAGAATATTATATCCAAACAAATCAGAGATCAGGGGGTTATTTTTCATGGAATCCCTCGATCTCCTCAAGAGTTTCCTGATATACGGAACGCATCGGACCACCCAAAGAAACCGCCTTTTTTGCAGCTTCCAAGGCTTCCTGTTTTCGCCCCTGCTCAAAGAAAATCTGTGCAAGGTTGTTAAACGCAGGACCCGATTTTGGATGGTAACGGATGGCTTTTCTGAGAACTTCCTCGGCATTTTCAAGTTCTCCAAGGGCATAATAGCAATTGCCAATACCGATAAGTGCGGTTAGATTCTTCGGCCATTGTGTCAGCGCCATATGATATCCATCGATGGCAGCCCGAAACTGACGGGCTTCTTCAAGCCCCAATAAAGCTTTTAGGAACAGATCTTCTTTTACCGTGGCAGGCAGTTGATTTGATTGTAGAATTAAAAGTCCCCAATAATTGCCTCGGGCCCAGGTTTTTTCAAAAACCTGAAAAGACATGAGTTTCCGGCGAATATTTCCTGAGCGAAGAATAACAACTTTTTCAGACAGATCATAGCCGATCACCACCGCATAATGCCAGACAGGATACCAGGACAGCCCAAGATTTTGTAGAATGATCACCGGATGCCCGGCAGCCACTTCAGCGAACAGATCACTCAATCCCGCAAACACATATGCGATTCTGCCATTCCTACGGACCGCGCTGACCATTGCCGATTGAAGACTCCCTTTGCGTTCAGGGGTAAAGACTTCGGCGGTCAGATCTTCGGAAGAAATCGGGAGACCGCCCCAGTTGAGCACCATTGCAAGGGCCGCAGGACCGCATTGATATTCTTTCTGGAAATAAAACGGAATCGTTTCAATTTCAACTCGAGGAGGCACATTGCCTGCTTTTTCCAACATTACAGATTTATTAAACCCGGTACAGCTCGATAGCAGAATACCGGTGCAAGAAAGCAGTACAATGCAGTAAAATTGCAAACATTTTTGGCAATTCGCCATACTATTTGCTGGAGGGATGTTTGTTCACAAATGTAAAAATGTCGGTATAGCCCAAAATATCCGTAATCAAAAGAACAATGAAGATAACCACCGCAGCCCCCATAATAACGCCAAATGTGCTGCCACCAGCAGGAAGCTGATCCATTTTATCGGCAATTTTCATAATTTCGGCATCGGAAAGGCTGTCGACGCGGTCTTTTGCTTCTATATGGCTGATTCCCTGGGCCATCATTATGGCCTTGACATCTTCCCTTTTTAAAAATTGGTTGAGGTTTTCACGTACGTTTTTTGCCGTCGACAGTGTCAACACTGTTTCCGTTCTTACCATAGCCGCCTGAACCATCTGCACAGGCATACTCATCAGAAACATGGTCATCGTAACAAAATAACAGACATACCTGGCAAAGCGACGGTCTCCAAACATATTACACCTCCGAATAAAAAATTCTTTTGCTTGACTTCTTCTTAAATATTTGAGTTTATCCTGGCTAAAGTTTATAATGAATTGTATGCAAAAGCAAGTGATTATCATTGAGTCAAATTTTTTCCACGACATCTTGAATAACATTCAGTGCCTGTTTGACAAGTTTCATATCCGCCTGGGTACCCATATGCCCCAGTCTAAAGACCTTGCCGGCCATTGGCCCATAACTCCCGCCCACCACAAGTCCGTGCTGTCGAAGTTGTAAGTTAAATTCCGGCCAGTCAACTCCGTCAGGAACGTTGACGGCTGTAACCGTCGGAGACGGTACAGCATCTGAAGCCGGAAAAAGAGACAACCCCATCTTTATTATTTTGTTGCGAGAAAATTCTGCAACCGTTTCATGCCTGGCATAGCTGTTGACCAGTCCTTCATTCAGAATCAACTCGGCTCCGGCGTTAAGACCCGCAACTCCTTGCCAGTTTGGCGTATAAGGAAAATAATGTGCTGCCTGTGCCTTATAAAACGGTTTCAAGGCATCATACCCCACATAATTGACGTTGTGAATGATGTCCCATGCGGATTCACTCACCGATAAAAAAGCCATGTCCGGCAGAGACGACAAACACTTCTGGGATCCACCCAGACACAGGTCGATGTTCCACTCATCACTTAAAACAGGCGCACCCCCGGCACTGGCAACGGCATCCACATACAGGAGGGGAACATTATAGCGTTGTTTCAGTCGCCCCAATTCAGCAATGGGATTTAAGGTGCCGGATGGCGTTTCGCAGTGAACCGCGGTAATCATTTTCGGCTTGAATTGAACAATGGCTGCCTCAATTTCAGACATATCCGAAATGGTTTCATTATACGGCAAGCGTATTTTATATACGTCGGCACCAATGGAAAGCGCCATGTCGCCGATTCCGTCGCCAAAAACACCGGTGGCGACGGCCAACACTCTATCTCCAGAGAGAAGACAGCTTTTCAAGGCACTCCACAATGCCAGCATGCCTTCTCCGGATTGAATGACGACCCGGTTTTTGGTGCTAAGAATCATTTTCAGATTAAATTCAGTCTTGTTGTATAATTCCAGAAATTCGTCTTCCAAATCCGCCGATCCAAAATTGGTCTGATAAACATCCAATACAGTTTGCGGCAATTTAACCGGCCCGGGAACCATCGGAATTGGATATGTTTTCATCATCTCATCCCTTTAAAATCTAAACCCTATTGTAAAATGAAACCGACCCGCGCTTTCACCAGATTTTTTATTCAATTTGTGGCCGTAATAGACACCGATGGGGCCGATGGGCGTAAAATAGTGCAGCCCTGTCCCGACTGATGAACGAAATCCATCCGTACCTTCGTCTATAATGGCGTTTCTGACACTGCCGATGTCGTAAAAAAAAGAAAGCTCGAAATCAGGGCCTAAGTCAATCCGGGTCTCTATATTACCCAAAATCGAAGTCAACCCTCCAATAGCCTTGCCGTCCGAGTCAAATCGAAGGAGGTTTTCGTCAAAACCCCGCACAGTGGATGTGCCGCCCAGAAAGAAAAACTGGTCTTCCGGTATGGTGCTGGCGTCCTCAAA
>DNGT01000145.1 GCA_003486165.1 Desulfobacteraceae bacterium | reverse complement strand
ATTAATTCCTTTCTTTATCTTCTTGAACACTCGCATACCGGCGCCCGACACGCTCACATCAGCAACAGCGATGAAGAAAACACATTTAGTGTCGCCTTTAAAACAGTTCCATCTGATTCCACCGGTGTGGCACACATCCTGGAGCATACGGCGTTATGTGGTTCCCGAAAATTTCCGGTACACGACCCTTTCTTTTCCATGCTCAAAAGAAGCTTAAATACTTTCATGAATGCTTTTACTGCATCCGACTGGACCATGTATCCGTTTTCAACCCAGAATAAAAAAGACTTTTATAATCTTATGGATGTTTATCTGGATTCGGCCTTTTATCCNNGGCGTCGTATACAACGAGATGAAAGGGGCCATGTCATCACCGAACCAGGTGATGGTTCGGTCTATTTTAAATGCCCTTTATCCTGAGACGACATATCGTTATAATTCCGGTGGCGATCCTGTGGTCATCCCCCGGTTGACGTACAAGCAGCTAAAATCTTTTCATCAGAGGCACTATCATCCCAGCAACGCTTTCTTTTATACCTATGGGAATCTACCCTTAAAAGATCATCTGAGATTTATCAATGACAAAATCTTAAAGCATTTTAAGCGTATTGACCCGGGAACCGATGTTCCATCTCAGCCCCGATGGAATCATCCGCAAAAAAAACAATATGCCTACCCTTTAGATAAAAATGAAGATCCATCAAAAAAATGCCAGGCTTGTGTGGCATGGCTTACGGCTGAGATCAAAGACGCTTTTGAAATTTTAATTCTAACTCTTTTAGAAAAGATTCTTCTCGGAAATCCAGCATCTCCGTTGCGAAAGGCTTTGATCGATTCAAATCTTGGATCATCCCTTAGCGACGGAACCGGATTTGATGCCGATAACAAAGATACCATGTTTGTCTGTGGGTTAAAGGATGTCACCATATCCGACGCTTCCAAAATCGAAACCATCATTTTCGACGTTTTAAAAGATTTGTCGGAAAAGGGCATCGATAAAAANNGGAAGCTGGTTTCACGGCGGCGATCCGGAAAGAATTTTGAGGTTCGACGAAGATTTAAAAAAACTGCGGAATGAAATTGATAAAGGTGCCTTTTTCGAAACCCGAATCAGCACTTACTTCTTGAACAATCCACACCGAGTGCTCTTGACACTTGTTCCGGACCAGGAAATGGAAGATAAGGAAGGCGAACGCGTCGAAAAAGAACTCGATGAAATCCTTGCCGACACAACACCATCTGAACTTGATAAAATAAAAGAAGATACCAGGGCATTAAAACAGCTTCAGGAAGAAATCGAAGACGTATCCTGTCTTCCCACTTTAGAGCTTGATGATATTCTCCCTTCGGTTCAACGGGTGGAAGCCTCAGCCTCATATTCTACTATTCCGGCCACGTGTTATTCACAGCCGACCTCTGGAATTTTCTATTTCATGGCAGTTGCCGGAAGCGGACTGCTGTCTAAAGAACGCATCCCTTTGGTTCCTTTTTTCTGCTATGCGTTTACCAAAATCGGCACTACCCTCCATGACTATGTCGAGATGGCACGCCGTATGGATGCCCATACCGGCGGCATGAGCCTTTCCTGCCACGCCCGCACCGGTTTTGAAGGTGCGGCTGAATGTCTGCCGTTTATCGCGTTTAATGGAAAGTGCCTGGTCCGTAATCAGGATAAGATGTTTGAAATCATCGAAGAATTTTTTTATAATTTTGATTTCTCAGACCTGATTCGATTAAAAAGTCTCTTTTTGGAATATCAAGCAGGACTGGAATCCATGGTGCTTCAAAACGGCCATCGACTGGCCATGTCGTTGGCATCGAGGAATTTTTCAATCAGCAGTGCGCTCAATGAAACCTGGAGTGGCATTCATCAACTGAAAACCATAAAAACAATCACCGAAAACCTCTCGGATGACCATCTTAAATTCATATCTCATGAACTTAAGGAGATCGGCAGAACCTTTTTTATAAAAAATAATCTGAAAATCGCCCTGATCGGTGAAGACCCTGCCCTTCTTTCAGCCTCGCCGGCAATCACATCCATACAAAAAGCGCTTGAATCAGGACCGAAGCCCATAACATCAACCGATGGATTTACTCCGCCTGACATCGATGTTGTTGATGAAATCCCCAGGGAAGGATGGAGTACATCTTCGGCGGTCTCATTTGTCGCCAGCACCTTTGAGACAGTTCGTCTGGCACATGAAGATGCACCGGCCTTATCCGTAATCAGCAAAATATTAAGATCCATGTATCTGCATCGGGAAATTCGTGAAAAAGGTGGGGCATACGGTGGATTTGCCATATACAGCCCCGAAGATGGAATTTTTTATTTCGGTTCCTACAGGGACCCGCATATCGTTTCCACCCTGAAAGTATACGACGGCGCTCGAAATTTCATAAGATCCGGCAACTTCAGCAATGAAGATATTAAAGAGGCTGTCCTCCAGGTCTGCTCGGAAATTGACAAACCCGATCCCCCCGGACCTGCAGCAAAAAAGGCTTTTTTCAGAAAAATCGTTTCCTTATCGGATGACATGCGCGAACGCTTCAAGGAAAAACTCCTTGAAATGACCCGAGACCAGGTCATCAACGCTGCTGAAAAATATTTTGCCGGAACCCCTGATCGAATGGCTGTGGCGGTAATATCCAATGAGAACAAACTGAACGCAGCCAACAAGGAACTTGCCCAAAACCCGCTCAAGCTTTTCAGAATTTAAGGTGTTTCAGAGATCGGGGTGTTTTTATTTTCTTAAGTTTCGGCATGTATTCAGGGGGCAGTCATTTTCCTTCCGCTTCGGTGTCTCCGTCACTGATATTTTCAGTAGAGCAATTCAGTACAGCAGATTGACGAAGAGATTGCGGAAAAGGGCCATTTTCTGCATGGAAACTATTGGGTTGCATTCAACATCTCTATGAGCAACGCCTGAACCCTTGGTTCGCTGTATATATCCATGTCTTTGAGTCCGGCCACTTTGCCGCGAAAGGCGTCTATATCCGGATCCGTTTCGATCTTCATCCCCTTTTCTTTTAGAAACGCAAGCCGGGCGGCATTTTTGGATCGATTGTCGTTTCGATGAAACACAGCAGCTTCATAGATGGTTCTTTGAATCAAATCCTGTGTATTGGCGTCCAACGTCTTCCACCATTTTAATGAAGCCACGTCAATGTGGGGAGAGTAAACATGTCGGGTCAGGGTCATGTATTTCTGGATTTCATAAAATTTATAGACCTCTATGACCCAAAGGGGATTTTCCTGGCCGTCGATAACACCCTGCTCCAACTCAGTATAGATTGGCCAGGGCATGGGTGTGGGATTCGCNNGTTTGTTATTGGTAAGGTTCCTGAAACCGTTTTCTGAAAAACAGAGTCCCTTAAATCCCGCCCTCTCCAAGCTCTTCAATATTTTAGCCCCCAACGGACCATCCAAGACCATATCGGCTTGTTCATTGTCCTTGAACAGAAAGGGATAGTTGATCACCCTTACAACCGGATCAAATGTATCAAAAGGACCGCCTGTAATGATTCCCATCTGAATCGTATTCATCTGTATCTGCTGCAGGATTTCAGTTTCATTGCCGATGGAATTGGAATGGAAGATCTGAACATTGATGTTACCACTTGACGCCGGTTCAATAAGTTCTTTAAATTTTTCTGCCACGATGTTTTGTGCGGACCCTGGTTTGGTGACAACGCCCAGCTTGATCCGGGTCAAGGCCATGGCAGAACTGGAATATAACAACAGGACACATGCTGCCATAAGCCATAGCAGTTTTCTCATCATATGATCCCCATTAAATTCAAGTGGTTATTCTTTTTAGCGCTTGTATGGATGATTCCGAAATCGAACCTCCCGCAGCTGCAACATCGATGGTATAAAACGCAAGCATTTTATACAGTGCAAGAAGCTCCGGTCTTTTGAATCCGATTTCNNGGTTTTAATAGATTAAACGCATCTTGCCGGTTGATTCCGGCTTCTTCGATGAGTCGAATGGCAAGGTCGAGCAACGTGACCAGATAGTTTGAGGCCACCACTGCCGATGCATGGTAAAGAGTTTTGGCCTCAGTTAGAAGGGTCACCACCGTCCCGCCGAGATCTGCGGCAATTGTTTTAGCGGTGCTAACTGCCGGACCTTCACCTTCTAAAGAAACAATGATCCCTTGAAAAGGATTGGTCTTGTGATCAGCCGAAGCAAAGCTCTGTAACGGATGCATGGATCCTATCCATGCACCGCATGTTTTTGCACTCGACAACACGGATGACGCCAGTGCCCCGCTACAGTGCATCACAACAGCATTACCGGCAAAGCCGGCATGTTGGGAAATGCTATTACACGTGTCTTTGATGTCACTATCGGGTGTTGTGATAAACACGACATCCGCATGTCGGGTGATGTCCCATGGAACATCGCTGAAATGATCGGAAAAAACAATATCGGCAACATGTTTGGCTGATGAAAGACTTTTACTGGCAAATCCGGCGGGCCGGTATCCGGCCCGGGTTAAAAATATCGCAAGGGCTGTTCCGACTTTTCCACAACCGACGATGGCAAATGAAGGTTTCATTTCGTTTTCCTTTTAGGCCCTATTTTGAG
>DNGT01000420.1 GCA_003486165.1 Desulfobacteraceae bacterium | reverse complement strand
TTTTCGATTTTTGTGTAGAGGCCCACTGTTTTGAAGATATTTATGCGAAGGTGTTGTCTGTAAAGGAAACAGAGGAAACGCTCATTCATCAACTCCAGATCACGTCCATCGATCCTAAAGATAGAGACATCCTGGATCAGTGGATGAAGGCTGCTTCGTAGTTTCCGTTCAATTCAATTACTCAAATTTTGGTATGTGCTCAGAGAGCAGTCATTTCCCCTTCACTTCGGTGTCTCCGCCAATAACGTTACGGGAAAACAACGGCCCTCTGAATATTTCCATAGAGAGACTGTTGTTCTAAAAACGGAATCGTGGATGTGCATCGATCAGCGCCCGGGTATACGGGTGGCTGGGATTCTGAATAATATTTTCCGCAGATCCGATTTCCACCAGTTCGCCTTTGTATATCACGGCAATCCGGTCGCATAGGTACCGGGCTGCCGCGAGGCTGTGGGTGATAAAAAGGAAGGTCACGTTCAGTTTTTTCCGTATGTCAGACAGAATGTTAAAGATATGAATCGCTATTGACGCATCGAGCATCGATGTGGGCTCATCGGCCACTACGAATTCCGGTTTCAGGACCATGGCCCGTGCAATGGCTATCCGCTGGCGCTGTCCACCGCTCATCTGGTGAGGGTATCGGTAAAAGAAGTCGTCCGGAGGGGTAAGGCCCACGGAATTCAGACTTTCCCGGACCATATCCCTGCGGATTTCCGAATTGCCCACGTTGTGGACAACCATGGGTTCAGAAACGCTATCATACACTGAAAAATAAGGATTTAGAGACTGGTAAGGATCCTGGAAAATCATCTGTACCTTCCTGCGAAAATTTTTCAAGGCCTTTCCTTTGATTTTGGTAATGTCTTTCCCGTCTAACAACAGTTTTCCATCGTCCGGCTCTTCCAGTTTAACGATGAGACGGCCGGTTGTGGTTTTGCCGCTGCCGCTTTCCCCGACCAACCCGAAAATTTCACCTCTATAGATATTTAAAGATACCTGTTTGAGCGCAATAACCTCTTTTTGGTCTCTTTTAAACAAAGAGGCTCTGGTTCGGAACGTTTTAGAGATGTGTTCCAGCTGTATGATAACGTTGTTTGGGTCTTTCATTACAGGATCTTTTTCATTTGCATTGATAGCAAAGGGCCTTGTGAGTCGGTGAAATTTCTACCCATTCAGGTACCCTGAGACTGCAAGTGGCTTCCGCGACGGAGCACCGTTCACAAAAACGGCATCCTGGCGTCGGATTAATGAGATCTGGAATTTTTCCTATATAAGAGTTTAATTGAACGACATCTTTGTCCAATGTCAGATACGAAGCCAGCAGTGATTTGGTATAAGGGTGCATCGGCGTATCAAAAACTTCTTCAATGCCGCCATATTCCACCAGCTGGCCGGCAAACATAATACCAATGTTATCACAAACATCTGCCACAACGGCGATATCGTGGGATATGAATATCACACTGATTTTCAGTTTATGTTGAAAATCTTTGATTGCGCTTAAAATTTGATCCTGCACAATAACATCCAGGGCGGTTGTGGGCTCATCTGCAATGATCAGAGATGGATGGCAAGCCAGTGCCATGGCAATAATCGCCCGCTGTTTCATGCCGCCGCTGTAATGATGCGGGTAGTCTCTCATACGGTCCAGTGGTATCCCCACCAGCTGAAAGAGGCTTTCGATCTGTTTCATGGCTGCTTCTTCAGATATATCGGCATCATGCGCCAAAATAGCCTCTGAAATCTGCTCACTGACTCTATGAACCGGATTCAAAGCATTCATGGCTGCTTGAAAAATCATCGCAATCTTTTTCCAGCGAACCTGTCGTATCTCCTTTTTCGACATTTTAAGCAGATCTTGATCTTCAAACAGGATTTCCCCGTCTGTAACAGAGGCATTGTTGGGCAGTAATCCCATTAACGCCATACCGACGGTTGTTTTGCCGCAGCCTGATTCTCCCACAAGGCCGAGGGATTTGCCCTGATCCAGAGCAAAGGAAACTCCCTGTACTGATTTTAGGAAACCTTTTCGAGTATGATACCCGACACTCAAGTTTTTAACCGTCAATAGCGCCATCCTATTCTTGTGCCACCTCCTTTCTAAGCCGGGGATCCAGCACTTCCTCCATAGCGCGGCCCAGCATATAAAATGAAAGCGTCAAAAGCGAAATACATATACCGGGAGGTAGTAGCCAGTAGGGCGCCTGAAACATGTGCCCGGTTTTCCATACCCATTGCAGCATCATGCCCCAGCTGACGGTGCTTGGATCTCCGAATCCCAAAAATGCCAGTGCTGCCTCTATGATGATGGCTGAAGTGACACGAAACGTCATGTANNAACGGCCTTTCCTTCAAAGAGAGTGTTTGAGCCCGGATAACTCGTGAAACTCCCGGCCAACGAAACAGGGCAATAAGCAGGACAATCGTCCAAATATTTAACTGTCCGAACAGTGACGACAAAATTAGCACAACCAGCAGGGTCGGCATCACCAGAATCATATCTGCCAGGCGCATAAGGAGTGTGTCCACAATTTTACCTGAATAGCCGGCAATCATGCCGACGACTGTACCGAGGAAAATGCTCATAAATGCTGCAGAGATCCCGACCATAAACGCAATGCGGGCACCGGCCAAAAGCTGGCACAGAATATCGCGTCCGATAAAGTCCGTTCCCAGCCAGTGACGCCAGCTCGGACTCGTGGAGTGGGAGATTTGCGGATCTACACCGGTCATGGGATGGTACATGGGATCGATCATGGGGGGAAAAAAGCTGCATAAAGCCATTAGCGCAAAAATGACCAGCAGGGTCAGACCGATTTTACCAATCAGATTTTCTTTATAGACCGACCAGCCTTCCAAAAAGCGTTCAGCCATCGAGAACTTTTTGGGACTTCTTTTGCTATCATTTGACTTTTGAATCGATCTGTTCTCTGTCA
>DNGT01000306.1 GCA_003486165.1 Desulfobacteraceae bacterium | reverse complement strand
ATAAAAAGTCAAGCAAAGGCTTTAGGGCATTGCTGTCAACATAAGGCAAACGCATTTCAATCCCAACAAGGAGAATGCTTCATGACGGCGTATATTTCTTTCCAACCGACTGAAACTTGTACTTAAGCATCCGTAAGCCCGAACCGTGTCTGAGTTGTTCAGAACAATTTATTGATTAATTAATCCATTGATTATTTAAGTTATAATTTTATTCGGTTCGGGCTTACGCGTGCTAAAGCCCTTCAAACAGTCATTCGGTTTTCAAGCGAGACACACCGTCGTGGGGCTGTGCTGAAATCAAATGCGTTTTCCCTGTCTGTTAACCATTGAAATGTTGAAAATAGCAATTTTTCGTGATAACCCTAGACCGTTTCTGATTTCTCGTAAACGATAAAGCCATGAAAGAAACAAGAAAGGATTCAAATATCAAAACATCCCCGGGACACTTAAGTAAGTATAACATTCGTGAATTTGTCCAACGTGTTAAAAATCTCGAGGGAGATCCCCATTATGTCGCCATGGGTTTGGCCATCGGGGTTTTTATCGGCATAACACCAACCATACCGTTCCATACGGTTCTTGCGGTTGCCCTTGCGTTTATTCTTCGAGGAAGCAAAGTAGCAGCGGCACTGGGTGTCTGGTTTTCCAACCCCATCACCGCTCCGATTTTTTATTGGGGAAGTTATAAGGCGGGAATGTATCTTCTTGGAAACCCGGCGCCGTTTGATATAAAATACGAGTCGATATTGGAACTTTTAGATCTCGGAATAGATGTTACAATTGCCATGATCTCGGGCGGTATCATACTGGGGATTTTGCCCGGCATTGCGTCTTATTTCATCACCCGCAAAATTATTACGACGATACGATTACGCAGGGAATCAAAAAAATAGGTTTCAGCGCATTTTTTCGAGCCACACAATGACTTCACCAAAAAAACTGCTTGCCGCACATAACATTCGCCCCAAGAAACAATTGGGGCAGAATTTTATCATCGATCCGGCTTTTACCGAGATGATTGTGCAACGTGCCGGAATATTATCCGAAGATATTATTCTGGAAATCGGAGCAGGGTTGGGTGCACTGACCATTCCTCTGGCTCGCAGAGCCCAGAAGGTTTTTGCGGTTGAAAAAGATCGCCAAATTATCCCTATTTTAAATATGGAGATTCTCGTCAGCGGTCTTGCAAATATTTCCATTATTGAAAAAGACATATTATCCGTCGATATAAAAGCACTGATAGAAGACATGGGAGGGAAAATAGTGGTCATGGGCAATCTTCCTTATAATATTTCTTCTCAAATTCTTGTTCAGCTGATTCGGTCAAGAGAGGGTATAAATCGGGCTGTTCTCATGTTTCAAAAAGAGTTGGCGCAGCGCATTACGGCAGAGACCGGATGCAAGGATTACGGGCGGCTTACAGTCATGTTGCGTTATTGTTCGGATATCAAGAAGCTTCTCAATGTGAAGGCCTCTCTTTTTTTTCCAAAACCAAAAGTCGACTCTGAAATCCTTGAATTGAAATTTAAAAAAGAAATCGATCATAAAGCTGCTGACGAGCAATTTCTTTTTAAAGTGATAAAATCGGGTTTCGGGAACAGACGAAAAACCCTGAAGAATGCATTGGCTGCAAGTGAACTCAACATTGACCCTAATACAGCAACCCTGGTACTTGAGAAGTCGGGTATCGATCCCATTCGTCGTGCGGAAACGCTGACTGTGGAAGAGTTTGTAAAACTGAGCAATAATTTGCTTCCTATTGCGGCTTTATGATAATTGTTGCAGACCTATCGTTAACCAGATATTCTTTCGCGATATTTGACACCCGTTCCTTTGTAATAGAAGCATAATCCTTGAGTATTGTGCGGCTCCAGTCTATCCTTTGAGGATGTATTTCGGAGCCCGTAAGCACCGTATTGAGCCAGTAACCGTTTTTTCGAAACATGTCCTTTATGCTGGTCAGGGTCGGTTCTTTGGCCCGTTTCAGTTCATCTTCCGTGACGCCATTTTTTGCGATATTTGATACGATTTTCTTTACCTCTTTTATGATCATATCCGACTCGTTAGGGTCAATGTAGGCCATCGCCTGAAGAACGCCATATCCCGGGTAAGCCGTGCTCGGCCTGTTAAATGCAAAGGTGGAATATGCAGATCCCAACTTTTCTCGTATCTGCTCACGAAGCCTGTCTGAGATAATATCCGACAAAATAGACAAACGACGCGTCCGGTTGATATCCCAAATATCTTCCGTTGG
The DNA here is from genome assembly GCA_003486165.1 of Desulfobacteraceae bacterium. Lineage (GTDB taxonomy): Bacteria > Desulfobacterota > Desulfobacteria > Desulfobacterales > UBA11574 > UBA11574. The sequence goes on along the minus strand of DNGT01000306.1, from coordinate 2,926 downwards.
ATAAGCAACAATTATGAGTCCTTTTAAAATTTTTGTCTGAACAGACAGGGTTTGAGATTGACCAACAGGAAAAACGGGTAGCTTTAGCTCTTTTTGCGTATTGACAGTGGATTGCAACGTGAGGCTTCCAAAATATCGGGCGGTTAATTGGATGATTGAATCGATATCAACATCTCCGACAACCGAGACTTCGATGTCATTATTTCCAATTAATGGACTGATCCATGATTTAATTTCATCAAGGGTCAATTTCATGAATGTTCCATCATCAGGAAGACCGAATCGATGGTCTCCTCCTGCAAGAAAACGACTCCCGGAAAGTGCCATTGCTCCCTCGATTGATTTGGAAAGTTCCATGTATTTTTGCCTATATCGCTTCAAAGAGAGTTCATAAGCATCTTTTCTAAAACCGGGATCCATAATATGGGCGTAGAGAAGCTGAAACAGTAGAGAAACTTCATTGGAAACGGTTTCTCCTTTGAATAAAAAGCGATCTTCCTCAATACTAAACGTTACGTGAGTATTTTTGCCGGCCATGGCCCACTTAAGTTCGTCTTTTGTGAGTGTGCCGAGACCGCTTTCATTGATGACGTTTTCGGTTAACAAAGATAGACCCGGTTTGTTTAAAGGCTCACAGGATTTTCCCTGTCCAAAGGAAAGATTGATCAATACTTGGTTGGCCTCAAAGTCGGTTTTTTTGAGGTTAAGGCGGACACCGTTTCTAAAATCCACCTGGACAATTTCAAGATCAGAGATCTTTTTTGTCTGTGTAATACGGCCTTCTTTATGAGGATCGGGAAGATATGGAAAAACAAGCGATTTTTCCTCAGCCGGTTTTGATACAGCGGTTTGCATACTTTTTTGGTAGGTGTTCAATATTTTTGTTTCGGGATTCTTTTCTATCAGTTTTGCATTGCCGGTGACAAGCAAAAGCCGGTGTTCTGGGGCCCAAATGTCTTTGAAGGCATCGTGTACATCTTTTAATGTTACAGCGTTGATTATCGGAGCATATAACTCTTTTTCCTGTTGTGGCGACATGAATACTCGATTCGAGTTCAGGCTCCAAATGATCTCACTCGCCAGTTCCTTGCTGTTTCGCGTAGAGGCGCTTTTGACCGCATTATCTAAATCGGAAAGAAAATCCTTTTTTACCCGGGTCAGTTCCGATGTTGTAAAACCGAATATCAATGCCTGCCTTAAGGTTTGTTCGATGAGCGAAAGCGATTTTTCCCAGTTTTCCGGATTGCAATCTGCCGTGATATCTGCGTATTTGACCTGACGAAGGAAAATTCCAGAGCTTATGGATGCTGATGTGAAAGGGGTACCGGGTTTTTGTATGAGTGTGTCGAGTCGATACTTTACCATTCGGTTGGCAATGTCCTCAATCAATTCTTTTTTTCGAACATCGTATGAATCGGGTATGGATAAAATCTTTTCTAAGATTTCAATACTTACCGTGGTATTTCCTGATTCTTTTTCAAAGTGGTAGAAAGATTTTATACCTTTATGCTTGATATCCCCGAAGTCAGGAATTTTTCCGGGAGGGGCACGGGGAGTTATTGTAGAAAATTTATCTTCTATAAGCGTTCCCGCCAATTCTGTGTCAAAATCTCCAACTAAAACAAGAATCAAATTATCCGGTCGATACCAGGTGTCATAAAACGCTTTAAATTGCCCTTGGTCAGCCTTTTTAAGTATTTCTTCCCGGCCGATAGGGAGCCTTCTTGATATTCTGGCATCTGGGAATTCAAATTCGAGTGTTTTGACATATGTTCGATAGGGTGCTGAATCCCGTGTTCGTTTTTCAGAGAGAACGACGCGTCTTTCTCTTTCGATTTCAGATGGCAACAAAAGGGCGCCTTCAGCATAATCTTTCATTACAACCAGACCCTTTTGCAGATTTTCCTTGTTCCCTTCAGGTAGAAGAATGTCATAGACCGTCTCATTAAACCCGGTATGGGCATTTGCGTCCGGCCCAAACTGCATTCCGATACTTTGAAAAAATTTTACCAGTTCATCAGGCTTGAAATGTGTTGAGCCGTTAAACTGCATATGCTCTAAAAAATGCGCCAACCCCTGTTGACTGTCAGACTCATGCATTGAACCTGCCTGAATGTAAAGATGCATACTGACCCGGTTTTTCGGATGTTGACTTTTCAATAATATATATTCAAAACCATTGGGTAATTTTTTAAACGCAAGGGCAGGATCAGGATGAAGATCCTTCTTATTATATGACCATAGATCAAAAGAACGGTTATGTTCTATGGCATGATTTGTTTTGGAAAGATGTTTGGCCGGATTTGATGATGCAATACTTTTATTAATAAAAAAACAAGCCAACAAAGCAGCGACAATAAAAACACTGAATGAAAACTTTGCCGAAAAAAGGTCAAAACGCTTTTTAAACATGGTTATACTCCAACTGATGTATTTTAACAGGAAATATAAAACAGATCTTTAAAATGACAATACCGGAGGGGTATTTTTCTGAGTTGATGTTTAAAAGCAGGGCTGATATTATAAAGAATATACAAAGCCTCCCGTTTGCCTGATCCTTTTCATCGGGCACACAGGAGACTTTGTTCGAGGTATTTTGGCAGCCTGTAAATTGACTACAGCTTCACCCTTGACGTCTCTCGCAGTGAAACGAAGATCCCATTATCGTTGGGATCTTCGTCATTCTCGACTATTTCAACGTTAGAGTTTACTGCCCATCAGGTGATCCTTTAAAAAGCTATTTTTTCACATAAAGACCGCGAGACTTTGTTTGTATGATACCTTTTTTTGTGAGCTTATATAGCGCATTGCTGAGCTGTCTGGAATCCAGTTTGGTTTTTTCTCTGAGTTGGGCGACAGTAACACCTTTTTTGGTTCGTTTGATGATATCAAATACGCTGTCCAGCATTGTTTCCTGTTTGGCAGG
>DNGT01000122.1 GCA_003486165.1 Desulfobacteraceae bacterium | reverse complement strand
ATCGAATTTGACTATTGCTGTGTTCACGCTGCATTTGCCATTCGAGATGAAGGCTTTGAGTCCATTATGGTTAACTGCAACCCTGAAACCGTTTCTACGGATTACGACACCTCGGATAAACTCTATTTTGAGCCTTTGACCGTCGAGGATGTTCTGAGCATTTATGAGAAGGAGAAGCCCGAGGGTGTAATTGTTCAATTTGGCGGCCAAACGCCGCTGAACATCGCCAATGAGCTGGCTGAAGCCGGTGTCAAGATTCTGGGAACATCGCCGGAAACCATCGATCTGGCCGAGGACCGGGACCGGTTTCGTAANNCCGAAATCGGGCATGGCCAGCACCCAGGAAGAGGCCCTTGAAATTGCAGGCGAGATTGGTTACCCGTTGATGGTTCGTCCATCTTATGTATTGGGTGGGCGTGCCATGGAAATCATACTGGATGAAGAAATGCTGTTGCACTATGTGGCTGCTGCCGTTGAAGTATCACCGGAACGGCCCATTTTAATCGATAAATTTTTAGAAAATGCCATCGAGGCCGAGGCGGATGCAATTTCAGACGGCACAGACGCTTTCGTTCCTGCTGTCATGGAACATATCGAACTGGCTGGGGTGCATTCCGGAGATTCTGCCTGTGTGATTCCGCCCATCAGTATTGCACAAAAACACATCAAGACAATAAACGAGTATACCCGCAAAATAGCCAAAGAGCTCAACGTGGTGGGTCTGCTTAACATTCAATACGCCATTGTCGACGACACGGTATATATTCTGGAGGCGAATCCGAGGGCTTCACGGACGGTACCGATTGTTTCAAAGGTGTGCAATATATCAATGGCTCGGGTTGCGACCCAGATTATGCTCGGGAAAAAACTGTCCGAACTCGGGATTGAGGCGAGGTCGATTCGCCATTATGGTGTTAAAGAAGCGGTCTTTCCGTTTAATATGTTGCCCGAAGTCGATCCGCTTTTGGGGCCGGAAATGCGTTCAACCGGTGAAGTGTTAGGCCTTTCGGGTTCTTTTGGTATGGCCTATTACAAAGCTCAGGAGGCGACCCGTATGCCCTTGCCGGTGGAGGGGACAGTCTTGATTACCGTAGCCGATAAAGATAAGCCGAGCGCTTTAGAGCCGGCCAGACTGTTTCAAGAACTAAATTTCAAGATCCGGGCGACAAACGGCACCCATGATTTTTTGACAGGGTATGGCATCGATTCAGAACCCATCAAGAAATTGGGCTACGGCCGCCCGGATATTGTGGACGAGATTAAAAACGAAAAAATTCAACTGATCATCAACACCCCAAGCGGAAAAGAGAGTAAAGATGACGACTCCTATATTCGAAAAGCGGCGATCAAATTTAATGTTCCGTATATTACTACAACATCCGCTGCTGTAGCGGCTGCAAGGGGCATTGCCGATCGGAGAAAAGGACAACAAAAGGTAAGATCGTTACAAGACTATCATGCGGGTATTCGATAGGTTTCTATTCCTAACCCGGATTTCTCTTTAGTCTGATACGCTTATTCATGAGAAATTCGGGTTAAAACCTTATTTTAAAGATTTAACGCTTTTTGATATTTCATTTGTTTGAGCGTGTGGATATTTATCCATGAGGACGCTCCCGGCGGCTTACAGTCCCAAAACAACCATCCGTCCAAGGAGCTGCGTGTTATTGTCATTGCAGCTGCGGAAGGTGATAAAAATTCCTTTCCATTCATCATCAAAGCCCCGCCGGATACTTTGCCATAATAGAAATACCCTTTATACTTACCGCGAAATTCAGTCCCCTTGGGAAAAGCAAGGCCATCAATAATCCAAGGCAGGCCGTCGATTGGGTTTTTTGGAGAATCGAGTTCAACATTATCTATATTTTTAAATGGTTGAAATACGTCTATTTGATTCATTTTGTTAAAGGATGATCGAGAAACAGGTTTGTCAGACAGGGAAGAATCGGGTTTAATGCTTTCCATAGAAACCTCCTCAAGGTTTAAGCAGGAACATACGGCTGACATTAATGGTTGAAGAAACGCTGCTGGTCTAAAATATTTTCATAAATATTAGCACAGATTAAATTATAATTCAATCCATAAGTTTCACTTATATCATCCCAATTCCAGGTCACGATGATCAAGGTTGATAACGTATTCATTTAATTGACATCCATGAAATTTTCATTTATCGTTGATATAATTTTACGGACAACGAAAGCGAGAGGCTGATGAGTTTAAAAAAAATTAGAGTAACTTCGGGAGTTGACCAGCTTGACAAACTCCTGGATGAACTGTACATCGGGGATAATGTGGTCTGGCATGACGATGCCGGCAGTTTAGCCGCTGTATTTTGTCTGAATTTCATTAAAGCGTCCCAGGCCCAAAACAAACCGCTTATTTACGCCAGTTTTGACCGTTCTCCGCGCAATCTCATCGAAAAATTGGGACCATTGGCTAAAAACCGACAGCTAATCATCCTGGACTGCTTTACATATGGCAAAGGAGCAGGTTCCGAAGTCTTTCTCAAATTTTATGATAACAACAAACCTGAATGGCCTTGCCAGGTTGTCAAAGTTGATGACCCCCGTCAGGTGAATCGGGTAATGGATGCACTCTATGGAATCCATGGAACTCTTGAAGGTGATGTTCGGTTCGTTTTTGAAAGCCTGACCGGTATGCAGGAACTTTGGGGTGGTGAACAGCATATTATAAACTTCTATTCCCACTCCTGCCCTCGTTTATATGAACTCAATACCATCGCGTATTGGATTATTGAGAAAAGGGCCCATTCCCCACGTCTTAGAGCACAGATCAATCAAATCGCCCAGGTGGCTATTGATCTGTCAGTAAAAAGAGGAAAGACGTACTTGACAATTCTTAAGGCTGAAAAGCGCAATCTGGATACGCTTAACCGGCCATTCAGTTATTGGAGCAAAGAGCTGAAAATTTCCTTTGATTTGGAAAAGCGTTCTACAGGCCAGTTTGATCTGGGAATCCGCTTGAAANNCCGAGCACCATCTCTCAGGTTGAAAGTGATTTGATATATCCGTCTTTACCGGCACTTCTTAAAATAGCAGAAGTTTTGGATGTTGATATAAACTCCTTTTTTCAGGAATCGGGGGATGTTAAGAACAGGGTGGTTTTTACTTCCGGAGAATCGCTGGATATGAAATTCCCGGATTTGCCGCAAGACAGCATCCAGGGCAGTCTTCTGACTCCGGTGGATTTCGAAGCTAAAGTCGAACCCCTCCTTATCGAGATTCAACCCAATAAGACCCTTCCTTCCCACTTCTTTATCCATAAAGGTGAAGAAATCGGTTATTTGCTGTCCGGAACATTGCAATTGAAGTTAGGTAAGACTGAGTATACCGTTAGTGAAAGTGATACCATTTATCTGACCACTGAAATGCCCTCCCAGTGGAAAAATCCCGGTCCGGGTCC
>DNGT01000121.1:4256-5344 GCA_003486165.1 Desulfobacteraceae bacterium | reverse complement strand
AAAATTTAATTATACCTGAAGCGGCAAGGCTTTCAAAAGGCTAAGGTGTTAACTTTTCTGCAAGTTCTTCAATCGAGTGCTGAGTTTGACGGGATAGGCTTTATGATCCTGAATCGACTTGTATCCGTCATCCAAAGCGGCAAAATTTTTTTTGAATCTTTCCTGAAGTACTTGAAGTTGAGAATGCGGACACAATAACCTTCCGTTTTCCATAACCTTTTCCAGTAAGGGTTTTCCTTCAGCAATGATTTCGTCTCTTTGGCCGATGATATCTTCCGAATAACATCCGTTTTGATCCGACGTTCTAAAGACCTGCTTTTCACCGGCCAGGGTCACTTTGCCCGGGCTCAGTTTCCTCACGTCGCGCCCTTTAAACCGGACCATCTTGTANNGCATCGATGGCGGCACCTTCCGAAATAACCTTGGCGATCTTAAACTCATCAAACCCGCTACTGGCAAAAATCTTAACATCCAAAAGGCCGGCATCGTCAAATATTCTGCGAACTTCTCGACTGAGGCTTACCATGTCTCCGCTGTCAAGACGAACGCCGATGAGTGCATGACCCTTTTTTTTCATCTCTTTGGCGACGATAGCGGCATGTCGCGCGCCCTCAACGCTATCATAGGTGTCAATGAGAAATATTGAATGATCAGGGAATGTATCTGCATACGCAAAGAAGGCATCAAGTTCGTTGTCAAAGGCTGAAACATAAGAATGGGCCATGGTTCCGGAGATGGGAATGCCGTATATTTTTCCGGCCAGGACATTGCTGGTCGCTGCAAATCCGGCAATAAACGTGCTCCGAGCCACTTTGATTCCTGCATCCTGCCCCTGAGTTCTTCGCAATGAGAAGTCAATCAAGGGACGGCCGGCAGCGACATGAAAACATCTAGCCGCTTTGGAGGCAATCATGGTCTGAAATCCGATGGTGTTCAACACAAAAGTTTCAATAAGCTGGGCTTCAACGATGGGTGCCGTCACTTCCATGACCGGTTCATTGGCAAAAAAAACCGTGCCTTCAGGCATGGCATTAACCTCACCGGTAAAGCGAAGCTGCCTTAAGTAATCAAGAAAATGTTTCGAAAAA
>DNGT01000121.1:0-4134 GCA_003486165.1 Desulfobacteraceae bacterium | reverse complement strand
GCCTGATCCGTATAGTCCACCACGTCGGGAATGACCACTGAAGATGTGCAATCTTCCAAAAGATACACTTTTTCAGCCAGCCTTCTGTCCGAGGATTCTATCTCGTGCAATAGATCATCAATGGTCCAGGCCACGCAATGACTTTTTGCCTGGCCGGCAATGATGACTGCATCAAATTTTAAAAGCTTGCTGATAAATCCGGTGTTTTTTTTTGCGATTTGATTACCATCTCCGTCATCCAACACTTCAGGGCTCAGCACCGAATAATTTTCCGTAAACGGGTTGCTTCCTTTAACCTGAAAATCAGGCAGACCGTATCGAGCCATACTATGATAAAAAACGGCTTCCTCAATCGCTGAAACCAGTGCATGGCCGATCCCTCCCAGCATGGCATGATACGGCCAGATGGTGAGATCGTATTTGCCGCCTTCTTTTAATCTCCGTGTATAGTGACGCAGGAAATCCTGACCGTATGTTTCATCAATGTTCAGACTTTGGGCGACCTCGGGATTGAATTTCCAGATACCCTTCTCTATATCTTCCGCAGAAATAAGTGTATAAGGCGCCGGATGCTCCCCTTTCTCATTGATCAGAAAAATACCATGAAAAATTTGTACGGTTTGATGGGTATCCATGGTGGGGCAAATCTGGGTGATAACATCCAGATTGCGATAGATGAATTCGCACAACCTTTTGTTGTCATCCACCGCTGCGGTTCCTGAGCGTCCGCCGACAAAAAGTTCAAATTCCGGGACACAAAACGTGTTCTGCACATCCACGAGCAGGAGACAGATTCTGAAGGTATCTTTAGAGACAGCCTTAATTTCAAATTGCTTTGCCCATTTTTTTGCTTCTTCACTGCGTTCTTGATACCGAACTTTCCATACCTTTCCCACTTTATCGGGATCAAAATGAGAGGGAATCGGCAGATCATTTGGTGCCATGATCGCCTCCTTTTTTTTTGGATGATTTTTATATTAAAATATGAGTCATCATCTGAAATATCAAGAAAATTCTGATAAGATTGAACATTCTTGACTATTTATCCTATTTAAGGTTATTTGTTTAACAATGAGGTTTTTCCGCCTCACCGCCAACGGGATTTTAGACTGTTGTGATGTCATGGGTTGAAAAAAACATTATCCATGAATCGATTTACCAAATAAAAACATCCTCGACCCCTGAAATATGTTGAACACAGTTCAACATATTTTATCAAAGGATTCGAATGTCTTTACGCCACTTTTTTTTTATTCTGTGCTTTTTAATTATCCAGCTTTACTCAACTGCATGCATGTCGGAAAAGCTTCCGGTGATTGCCAGCATTTACCCCATTGCCGACATGCTTCAGCAGGTGGGCGGTGACCATGTTGACGTTGCTTTTGTTCTGCCTGCAGGTGCAAGTCCCCATACATTCGAACCAAAGCCGAGCCTGGTAAAAAAGTTTTCATCAGCACGCATTTTCTTTATGGTCGGCACCGGGCTGGAGTTCTGGGCCGAAAAATTCATAAATCTGGCGGGACCTGGTTTGACAACAATCGTTTTTTCAGAAGGAGTCTCACTGATCCACACCACCGGACATCATCATAAAGACGAGACCGAGCATCATCCTCCGGCCAGATTAGGCAATTCAGATCACGAATCGAGTGTTGCCAATCCACACATATGGATCGATCCCGTAATCGCAAAATCGATGGTCAATAAAATTACAGCTGCCCTTTGTGAGGTTGATCATCAGCATGTAACGTATTATAAGGAAAGAGGACAAAGGTATTTGGAAAAGCTTGATGAACTCGATCAGATGATTCAAAAAACGGTGTCAACTTTCGGGATCAAAAAATATGTCTCTTTTCATGCTTCATGGGATTATTTTGCCAGGCGTTACGGCCTCGAATCTTCCGGTGTCATCGAAGCGGCACCCGGCCGAAATCCAACACCCATACAGATTAAAAATATTGTGGCAATGATAAAAAAGTACCATATTCGGGCTGTATTTGCAGAACCCCAGCTCAACCCCAGAGCTGCAGAAATCATTGCCAGAGAGGCAGAGGTTAACGTCCTTCTACTCGATCCTTTAGGCGGTCCCAATTTGAAAGGACGCTCTACGTATATTGATCTAATTAAGTACAACCTGAATGTTATGCAGGAGGCCATGAAGTGAAACATACGGTCATGGATACGAAAAATGATAAAGAACCCTTTGTGANNCATGCAGACCAATCCTTTCCGGTTGCCGTCCTTGACGTGGTTCTCATGGGCCTATATGGTCGTATCGGCCTTTTCCACAGACCGGACCGTAACAGCCAAAAGATTGCCATGGACCTGCTTTCACAGATCAACATGGCTGATCATGCAAAAAGACCTTTTGCCGTGCTTTCAGGCGGTCAGCAGCAACGGGTCAACATCGCACGGGCAATGGCTTCGAAACCGAAACTTTTAGTCCTTGATGAGCCTTCAACCGGTGTCGACAGCGTGGCTCAGGAAGATTTTTATGAACTNNTCACACGATATCGGGGTTATTACATCCCATGCAGACCGGGTTGCATGTCTGAATGTTGAGCTTCACTATCATGACGAGCCGGAGTTCTGTTTTTCGCCGGAACTCACAAAAAAGGTTTTTGGAAAAGACCTCAAAGTTATTGTTCATGATGATAAATGTGCAACCTGTTATCACAGGCATCAAGACCATGATTGATATGTTCAGCCTTCAATTTATGCAAAATGCCTTTTTGGCGGGAATGATGCTCAGCCTCGTTCTGGCAGTGGTTTCATTTTTCGTCGTGTTGCGTCGATTGTCTTTTATCGGCGTTGGCGTGGCACACTCGGCTTTCGGCGGCGTAGCCCTGGGGGCGCTTCTGGGGATATCTCCAACACTTACTGCCATCGGTTTCGCCGTGATAGTATCCAATGCCATTGGTTACATCGGCAAAAAGGGCCACCTGGGCACAGATACCGCCATCGGCATATTTTTCCCTTTAGCAATGGCCATGGGCGTTATTTTTATCGGCATGTCGGATCGATACAACGTGGATCTTTTTGGTTATCTTTTCGGCAACATTCTGGCGATTACCCGGCAGGATTTGATTATCACTGCAGTGCTTGGGGGTCTGGTGCTTCTTTCAACGGTGCTGTTTTTTAAGGAATTACTTTTTGTTGCCTATGATCGGGAAGTTGCTTTTGTCAGTGGAATGCCGGTGGCCTTTCTCGATCATTTTTTCCTGACCATCCTTGCCCTATCCGTGGTGATCAGTATGAAAATAATCGGAATCATCCTTGTTTCCGCACTCCTGGTGATCCCCGGAGCGGCTGCTTCACAGATAACCCGTCATTATAATTCCATGATCGCCTTTTCAATANNGTGCGGCCTTGATCAGAACAAAAACTGCTCATTTCTGAATTGGACACTTATTGTATTTATTATAAATTCTTAGATGGGCATTAATTAAAATTTCTACTTTGGGAAAAGAAAATAAAAGATGAGACGTTCGGGGTTAAGAATTTTCAGCAAACAGGGATGAAATTGCGTTTCGTCCTCTTTCTTTTGAAAGATACATAGCCTGATCAGCTCTTTTTATAAATTCTGCCAGCAATTCTTTATTATAATATTCCGTCACACCGATACTAATGGTTACGGTAACGACATTTTCGGGTTCCGGAAAAAAGTTTTCGAATTCCACGGCGGTTCTAATTCTGTGGGCAACATTATTGGCCTCTTGTGCGGAGGTCTCCGGAAGAATAACTGTAAATTCTTCACCGCCATATCTGAAAGCGGAATCCATTGTTCTAAGACACGACCGGATAATCTGTCCTATCCTCACCAGAACTTTGTCGCCTTCAAGGTGACCGTATGTATCGTTGTACACTTTAAAGTTATCAATATCTGCAAGTAAAAGCGCAAGGGAGTGACCATAACGGCGACAGCGATCAATCTCTATTTCCAGTAAATTATAAAAGTGTCTTAAATTGTATAATTTGGTGAGGCCATCGGTTATTGCAAGGTTTTCAAGTTTGCTGAGAATACGGTTGCGTTCTCTGGTGAGTCGTCTTTCTTTTAAGACTCTTTTCAATCTCAGCAACAGTTCCTCTAAACGAAACGGTTTGAAAACAAGATCGCTGGCACCCTTATTGATGGCT
>DNGT01000085.1 GCA_003486165.1 Desulfobacteraceae bacterium | reverse complement strand
CCACATATAGGAAAAGTTCTCTAAAATCATCGCAACCCATATCATTAAACACCCCGTTTGGCGAGATACGTGCTCCGACCCTTTCTGGTGGCCATACCTCAAGCACGGCCTCCAGTACTTCTTTGAAAAATCGGAACCTGTTTTCGAGACTGCCACCATATTGATCGTCGCGCGAATTTGTTGTCGAATCAAGAAACTGATTGATTAGGTAGCCGTTTGCGCCATGTACTTCAATTCCGGAGAACCCAGCGGCCTTGGCGTTTTCTGCCGCCTTGCGGTAGTCATTAACGGTGGCATTGATTTCCTTAACCGACAGCGCCCGAGGAGTTTCATATGGCTTAGTCCCAACAGGAGTGCGAATGTGCTCACCGTTCAGCTTCACTGCTGAAGCCGAGACTGGAAGCTCACCATTGTGGAAATCACTGTGCGATACTCTGCCGCAATGCCACAACTGGAGAAATATAGGCGTACCTGTTGGTTTTAGTTTATTGGTGACCTTCCGCCAGCCTTCTACCATTTCTTCCGTATAGATTCCAGGGGAATCAATCCAGCCGATACCCTGTTTTGAAATCACTGTCGCCTCGGTGATCAGCAACCCAGCGGAGGATCGCTGGTAATAATATTCGGCCATCAATTCATTCGGCACCCGGTCAGTGCCGGCACGTCCTCTTGTCATAGGGGCCATGGCAATACGGTTTTTTAGTCGAAAACTTCCCAGAGTCATTGGTTCAAAAAGGTATTCTTTTTTCATATTCATTCCTCATGAATGTTAAACTATCCGCTGTTTAGATGACCTTGATATAAAATCAGATTCAATTTTTAGCCGGTTACGCCAGCACACGAATAACCCATAACACTCCACACACATTTATTGTGGTTTTTCTAAAGGTATAATCTATGCTTCGCTCCTAAAAGCTTACAGAGTATACCAAACCAAAGCTATTAAAAAATCGATTTTAACAAATCATTCGCCAGGCAAACAAATTATTTTATGGCATCTTCAAAGGGAGCCATTCCAATTCGCTCGATTGTTTTACCGAGGCGTTCACGTTTTTCTGCATTTTTCTGATAGCACTGGACAAGTTTATCGACAACCTTCAATACCTCGGCATCATCAAGGCCTGACACGATTTCTTCGGCGATCCGTGGTTCGGCACCTACGTTGCCGCCGATGACGACCGTCCAGCCATCCTTTTTCCCGATCAGGCCAATATCTCTCACCCATGACTCGGCACAGCTCAAATGACAACCTGACACCGCCATCTTGAATTTGCCGGGCAACTCCTTTGCATGATAGCGCTTGTCCAGCTCCATACCGATTCCCAGAGCGTCCTGGCGGCCCACCTTGCAAAATGTGGTCCCGGGACAAGCTCTGACACTGCGAACACACAATCCCACTGCCGCCCCTTTTTCAAGTTGCAGTTCATCCCACACCTGATCGATATGTTCTTCCTCAATCCCGACAATAGCTATACGCGCTGCCCCGGTAATTTTGATGGCCTTGGCATTATATTTTTCGGAAACATCTGCAATTCTGCGAAGTAGCTCGGGAGTGATTACGCCGCAGGGTATATGGGGCGCTACAGCATATGTTTTGTTATCTCGCTGCAATATGGCGCCTTTCTCGCCTAGTTTAAGCATGTTTACCTCCTCGTTCACATTTCAGTTTTATATATTTAAGAAATCATTTTTTTGCTTCAAAAGTTGGCGCATTCGGGNNTCTAAGACAGATAATGCATGCTCAGTGATCAAGGGGCATCCTGTAATCCCTTCTTGGAAAGATACTTTGGACAATTTGTCAAAATCCCTTCCCGATCTGAAGCCAAAAGGCCCGAAAAAAGTCATCGGCGCGGATTCATCTAAGACCGATGCTGAAAATACTTTACTTTTCACAATGAGTTCATGAGTATATTTTTTTTGTGAATAATGACCGCTATTCGAGGTGGTTCCGAAGTGACCTGTATAACTGTGTTTACAGTCTGACCATTCATTCGGTCTCACCATGTCGAACAAGGTAAATCCGCATAGTCTTGAACTCCATGCTTATTCATATTTTAAAAAAATACAACATAGCTTTGGGTGTCAAAGAAGTGGTTAAAAAAAACTGTCCGACAATACATTAGAATCAGATTGTCGGACAGTCAGAAACAACTCTATGAAGGAAATTGATAAATATCAATTTTTGAAGTTTAGCCAGGAACGTCCACAGGCGCGGCTCTTCCGCCGATGTAATCAATGACTTCGTCATAGGTATTGGTTAAGTTGCCCTTGACACCCTCGATTTCTTTTCTTATCGGCTTCCATTCCAGAGGGCATTCCACNNCTGAGTTGATGGATCCTATCTTCCAATTCGGTAATGACAATTTTAAGATCTTGAATGTTTGGAAGAACTTTTTCCAGATCCGCAGATCCCAATTGATCAGATTTACGAATTACGTCAAAAATTTTAGCTTTCCATAACGTAAGCTCCATATCCACATTTGAACAATAATCTTTTACCTCCATAATGTTCTCCTTTCACGATTTGTTAATTCAATGTTTAATGACAATTTTCTAAGAAAAAGTAAAAACTATGTCAAATTACAGCAATAACCGTACCAAAAAAGAAATAATGTATAACACCATAATATTAATTAATAAGTTATAGAAGTGATTCTTTCGAAACCGAATATATGATACAATTATGTATTATACGAAAGTATGTGAGACACTCGCAGCACAAACTCGTCTTTATGATCATACGTTTCAGGCTGAAAGATCTTTTTGCGAACATTTATCGAAATTTTATAACCATCTTAATATAACCGATTTTTTAGTCGGTAATGAGAAACCAACCACTCTTGTCCGTTTTCATAGCCCCATAGCTCTTCACAGGCCATAAAAAAGATGCGCCAACGCTGAAACCATCGAGAGGCGTTGGGGGTTCCGTAAACCTCCTCCAGTATAGGCATGATTTCCTTTCTATTTGATTCCAAATTTTTCAACCATGCTTTCGCAGTTTTTTGATAGTGTTTGCCGTTGAGCCGCCAATGGGCCTCTAAAATAAGATCTTTTTGGAAGTAAAGGAGAAGATCATCCGACGGCATCATGCCACCCGTGAAGAAAAATCTCCCCATCCAATCGTCATCGTCTTCAGGTTCAAAGGTGTAAGCAAACTGTTTGTGTGTAAAAATATGAATAAAGAGTTTTCCTTCCGGGGTTAACCAGTTGCTGATCTGTTTAAGCAANNGGTCAAAGATCCCCAACCACAGCCCAACTCTAAAATGTTTATGCCGTTTTCAAGAAGCGCCCTTTCACTGATTAACGCCAACATATCCGTTTCTGCGTGATCCAGTGAATCGACGCCGGGTTTCCAGAAATCGCCACTATATTTCATATGCTTTCCCAGTACCTTTGAGAAAAAGGATGACGG
>DNGT01000196.1 GCA_003486165.1 Desulfobacteraceae bacterium | reverse complement strand
GCATATGCGGGCGATGGGTCAGGGCAGAAATATTTTTGCCGGTTTGGTTGATATAATTCTTCAGGCTATTATCCTGAATCGACCCATAATCTGTAGAAAATTGATAGGGAGAGTTTTTTCTGTCTATCTCAATTTCTTCGCCCTCAGATACCAGCATGAGTTGAGATTTTCCGGTAACAGGATTTGCCGCACAGCCAAGCAAAAAGCCGGCTGCAGAGGCTGAAGTAACCCACAAGAATTTTCGACGGGTTATTCCATACTTTGTTGGGATATGTATCAGTTTGTTTTTCATATCTATTTTTTCTATGTTTAATTGAGGTTGACGTTAAGCATTCATTAAACCACTTGGTGTGCATCCATAAATCTTTATTGGGCACAAATGAAGTTTCCAGTCCAGAAATTTGCAATCTTTCGCAAGATCAAGGAAATCAAGGAATTATGCGGAGACGCACAATTGGTACGCCGCACAAGTGATTCCGCAGATTAACGCAGAAATTGCGTAAAAGGGCAATTTCTGTATGGAAACTAGCTGATGTTTCTTTCCTTTTTAATGGTCTCATAGGCTTCCTGAATTTCACGGAATTTGTCATTTGCAAATTTTGTAAACTCTTCGGGAAGACCCTTTGATGCAATCTTGTCAGGATGATAATCCGACACAAGCTTTCGGTATTGTTTCTTTATATGTTCACTTGAATCATTGCTGTTACACCCGAGAATCGCATAATATTTTTCAACATCCTGAATATATTTCGACTTGAGTTTTTTGTATTTTTCATCATCGAAATTAAATATTCTCACGGCAGACAAAATGAGTCTCTCTTCACTCGGACTCAGCGCACCGTCAGCTACGGAAACTCGGAGCAATATATCGATCATCAGATCGAGCATCTGGTACTGTTCACGAAACTGGCTGTAAAACTGGGTGGCAAAATCATCGAAATTGTTCGGAGATTCAATGGCTGCATGAAAAATGTTGGTTGCAAGGCTCCTGCTTTCAGGATTCAGATTCAANNGCTTTGGTGAGCTTTGCCAGCATTGAAAACGCTGCAACGAAAAAGGTAAACTGTGCTTCCTCTCCTGCTGAAAGACGGGCTCGTTCGCCTGCGTAATACGTTTGTGCGTTGGAATCAAATGCATGACCCAGTGCTGCACCTGCAATTGCACCTAAAGGACCGGCCATAGCGAATCCGATGGTCCCTCCGATGATTTTACCGAGCATACCCATCAATATCTCCTTTATGATAAAAAATTATATGAGACCTTGCCACGAGTTAACGCGGTTTAAAAAAAGATTATCCATGGAGCGACTATTTAGAAAAACGCCTCGATACCTCAGTTATATAACATTTTAGATCATACGAAACAACACTGCCGTCAAATTTCCAAGGGGTTCGGCCTTTCAGGCACCGCCAGACTCAGATATCGATCATTTTCTCTGAACATTAGCTTTTTGTCCACCATCATCTTTAAAAACGGCTCGATCCTGTCTGACGGTACAGAGGAAAAACGGTCAATGATTCTTTTTAACGCACGGTGTTTTTGACAAAAAAGATAGATGGCTCTACTTGTTCCTTCCAAACGATGTGTCAAGGGTTCGCCGTCAAGCCTTCTCTGGCGTATGATCAAAAAGCTTCTGCCATCCCGGAAACTTAATATGTTCTCATGTTTTGTCCCTTGATGAAGTTTGGCATACGCTTTTTCCCAGTCTTTCAGCTTTTTTTTAACCGGTTGCCAGATTCTTTTCTGATACCCAAGGTCTCCTCTATAAGCCTGTATGGTAAACTGTATCGATTCAACAATGTCCGGAGGGAAAATACAGGCGTAATTTCCGTGGTTAAACACAGCCTTGATACCAAAAGATTTCGGATCCTGCCACACAGAACTCCCGAGACCGAGCCAAAATTGGACCATCCGAAGCGGTCGAAACGAAAAGGTAAATTCAAGATTTTGAAGTGTCTCGGCCACATCCTCCTGATCACTNNTTCATGATTTCGATATTCTGGATTGCTGTTGTCCCTTTGTTCAGTTTCTTAAGAAGACGTGTACTTAATGCCTCGATGCCGATCTGAACCTCTTGCATGCCGGCAGCATGCATTTCGCAAAGATCTCGTACTGGCGTCGTGGCGCGGATCTCTCCAAATAGGCGAAAGTCTTTTCTTAATGCTTTAATCTGTTTGAAAATGGTCCGAGATGTTTTCAAAGGCAGTAAATTATCCGTAAATGCCACGGAAAGTATTTTGTGTGTTGAGGTAAGATCATCAATCTCTGAAACCACCTGTTCGGGCGGTTTTGTCCGATATCCGTCCCACTGTAGGTTGAGATTACAAAAAGCACATCCTTTAGATTTCCGACCTTCGTTTCTATTTTGCCACCAGCATCCTCTGGAAATCTCCATGGGCAGGGTGGGGAAAAAGTTTTTTTCAGGTCCGAATGACCTCAAAAGTTCAAAGTAATCTGTGTAATCCGGAGGGCTAAGACTGGATAAGTCTTTCATCTGATTAAAAAAATCCCTTGTCTCCTTTTCAACGTTTCCCGGCATGACGATCCCTTTAACGGAGGGTATTCTTTTTACCCCTTCACGGTCAGTAAGGCAAGAAACCAATCGGCTCAAAGGGATCTCGCCCTCACCGTTCACTACAATATCGATTTCCGGAAACACGTTAAATATATCTCGGATGGCTTCTCCCGTGAACATCGATCCGCCCACAACGATGAAAAGGGTTGGAAAACGTTCTTTAATCTTCTTTATAAAATAAAGAGACGCCGTTAACTGACATAGACATATCGAAAAACCGGCCAAACCAACTCCTCGCCAGTCCACGCTTTCTATAAATTTTTCTGAAACCTCCTGAACCTGTCTCGCCAGGGAATCAAAATTAATATCCCGCAGCAAAGTTTTACCCTTTGCCCTTTTATAAAAAACTTTTTTAATGCCCTCTAAATTTTCAGGATATAACAGGGCTGCATAAACGGTTTCAGCCAACCATGTTCGCTCAGATATGGCTTGATAGCGCCTGTAT
>DNGT01000095.1 GCA_003486165.1 Desulfobacteraceae bacterium | reverse complement strand
GATACCGTCTTGTTTTAATCCATGCCGTTTCTGATAATTTCGCACAGCTTCTTCAATGGTTTCATCAAAGATATCAACTTGGTCTTTATTGTCAGTGTAAAGATCTCCAAAAATGATCAATCGTTCACGAAGACGTTCAACAGACGTGCCTTTATCACCTTTTTGCAACTGGATTACGTCCAACAGGGGTAGTTCTTGAACCGCTTTTTCAATGTCCCTGTAATGCGCTAAATATGTTTTTAGCGCTGAATATCCGGGATGATTAGGACGAAGATCTGTTAACGCTTTTTTTATTTGATTCGTATTGAGTGCGGATTGGAGAATATTTGTCAGGTCGGTCGTTGGGCTAAATACTGTCCAGTCGGTGTGGACAGTTTCCGGATTTACACGGCCGGCAAGTAAATGCGACGCATATAGCATAAAGGCATCGGTTAAAAGCAAATCAAGATCCGCCCACAGTTCAGGATTGATCGTGTTCTCCAGGTTCTGTTTATTTTTGATCGTTTCAATTAAAAATAGAATGTTGGTAAGATGATAGTCATCAGGCCTCAGGCCTTCGTCATGAGCTTCTTTAATCTCTGTGATGAGAGATTCCGCTTGAGGTAAAATACCTTTGTCTGAAAACCAAGCAGGAAAAAACCCTCGAAGTTGGTAAAAAACCGGAATTTGTGATAGCCCGCAGATCAACTCTCCGCGACAGCGAAACCTTTCTTTGGTTGTTTCGAGTTCGATTTTCTTTTTCAGGTGGTTTTTGATGAGGATGGGAGCGGTACTATCAGCAAGGATACGGGTGTTTGACAGTGCTTGAAAAGCGATCAGCAAAAGAACGATCAAAACAAGGCACTGAGCGGTATTTTTAATTGGTTTCAGCATGTTATGAAGAGGCATTAATTAAGAATTATCTTATCAAAATAATTTAAATTAACATAAAAGAATATTGTCGTCAAAATCTAATGCTCCATACCACATTTATTTAGTCCTCAAAAACCTGGTCCCAGTAGCAAGAATTCTTTATTTTAAAGTCGCGGCTTCAATGGACGGTTATAAAAACAGACCGACATTCGCGTTAAGTAAATGTTTACATATATTTTAAGATATTTACTTCATAATTTTAAATATTTAGCCAGAGATTCGCACTGTTGATCGTTTGTGGTTGTTATATAAGTACATGATATTATTGTTTTTAAAAATATAAGGCTGTTTTTTGCATGGTTTTTGCAATACGAAAATCAATATACCACAATGATTATTTTCAAGGGGAATAAATAGGGTTATCGGAAAGACCCGCGGCGGCTGCGATAAGGGGCAAACATGATCCTATCAAAACAACGGCACAGGACTTAAGGAATGAATAAAAACCACCTAAAGGAAATTAGAGAATCTCTTATGATAAGCAAGGCGGAGCTTTCCAGAAATGCCAATATTTCACCCCTCACCATCACACGAATAGAGCGAGGCGAGCCATGCAGGATGGAAACAAAACGAAAGATTGTTTTAGCTTTGGGGTTGAAAATTTCAGATAAGGACAAGATCTTTGGTAAGAACCTGTCGGTATCTGTTAAAGATGGTGAGGATAGGCGTTCAGGTATTGATCGACGTGAATTTTCATATGCTATTCACAGTCCTGAATACAGATCTGGAAGAGAACGGAGAAAAGACTTCCTAAAAAACTAAAAATTATGAGCAATGTAAAGATATGACAATAGACGATTATACCCTCAACCCCCATTTCTTCCTCTTTTTTTAACTCCGTCAACCCTAAGATTTTAAGTTGTAAGTGTTTACGGGGAAGTAAACCTCGTGAAAACTTACTTAAAGTTTGACTAAAGCCCAATTCCTTTGATAGTCATAATATTATTCATAGACAAAAAAAAATCGTAAAAAAGTCACTTTTGGAACGTTTTTCAAGACCGTCAAAATTAATGCATCAAAGCACCCGGGAGAATATTTTGGATACCCATATCACGCAGAACATAGGAACAACGGAACATTATACCGGGCCACACAAATTTGAAATGGAGGCTTGGATAAGTTGCGCACCGTTCGAGAGATTATTGGACATGAAAATCATTGAGGCTTCAGACGGACGAGCAACATTGACCATGCCTTTTCTGATTGATTTTGCTCAAGGTGGCGGTCTCATGCATGGCGGTGCGATAGTGAGTTTGGCTGATACTGCAGTCGTCATGGCAATTAAGAGCATCATAGCGCCCAAGACTCATTTTGCCACGATTTCTTTGGAGACGAAATTTCTCTATCCCGTTAAACAGGGAGTCGTTACTGCTAAGGCAAGGGTTACGAATCAAAGCGGAAAAATATTACAGGGTTTTGCAACTGTTTATAACGAGGAGAATAGAGCAGTGCTTGAATTTTCATCAACCTTTAAAATGGCAAAAGAAAAAAGAATCAGAGACATCGTCTTTCAAGATGATGTTGATTCTAATTCCGATTAGGGTGCAAAGAATTTACCCCATCGCTGCATAAATACAATGATGGAATTAATCAAACAATGAACTTGAAATCGATAGCAATACAGATCCTGTGTATGGTACAGTTTTGTCTTTCAGGGATTGCGTCAGCCGGCCAAATCGATGACGTTCGTGCCAATGTTTATGCTTGGCGTAATTCTTGGGAGAACAGAGATATAAACAGTTACATGTCTTTCTATAGTCCGGACTTTCGATCGGAAGGGCTTGATTACAAAGGATGGATGCAAAAAAAGACCGAGCTTTTTAAAACCACGTTTGATATCCAGGTGGAGATAACCGATCTTGGGGTTTTTATAGAAGCGGAATATGCCACGGCAAGATTCGTTCAGCGGTATAACGATCCCAAATTATCTGATGTTGGGGAAAAAACGCTGACCATGGTCAACTCAAACGGCAANNCATTTTAAAAAATAGTATCATTATTAAAAGTATCAAATTTGAACCTAAGAAGGATCGAGACAATGTGTTTATTGCTTCAAACACGTTTTTTGTTCCCGAGATCCTGACGCTTGAAGGTGATGATCCAAGGATTGTTATAGATATTAAGCCTGTTTCTTCTTGGAGCGGACGTTCTACAACCTTGGTTGAAGGAAATTTGATCAGACAGATCCGAACACATCTACACCCTGACACTAAAAAATTGCGGATTGTATTGGACCTTAATCCTTCGGAGAATTACTTCATAAATCAAATCTATTACGAAAAAAAACATATTTACTGCATTGAAGTCAGATAGTGTCCATCCATAAATGGTCTTTTTCCCGCTGGACTTCGTTCTCCGCGGATTTCCGGCTGCGGCGTACTTTGTGTAAGCATCACCGAAAACCCTTGTGCGGTCTTGCCCAGCGAAAAAAAACCTCATTTATGAATTGGACACGTCTTACAATTCTCAGGCTACCTTCCAGTTTTCGTCCCCGAAAAACAACGGAAGTTCGGCGGCACATACCGGACCTACCTTGACATGCCGTCCGCTTTGCTCGGTTAGATCGTTCTGAATCGCTGATGCAAAGCCGGGGAGAAAAAGGGTTGATTCAGGAGCGATTTGATCTGCATTCTCACGGCTGATTTCCTGCATTACCCGTTCGACGGTCATAACCTTATAGACAATTGCCATGTCTACAGTATGCCCATCCGTATTCACTGCCAGATACCAGAACGGACTCAATGTGGTAGAAAGTACCGCAGTGAGAACTTCACCGGTGATCTTTGAGTTGCCGGACACCAGAATCGGTGAATCCTTTCCCGGTTGGTTGATGGGAAAAAGACCTGTTGGGCCGGGGCTGGGGAGCTGCAAAACTTCCACTTCGGGCAGGATTTCGTCCGGTTTGACTGCCCAGAGCAGGGACAAAAAACGCATCCTTGCCATCTTGCAATGTGAGGGTTTGAGTTTCCCGGAGCGAAGTTTTTCCAAAAACTCTTCGCGGCTGTGAAATCCACAGGCCCTGCAGTCATTGGAAGAAATATAGGGCTCGACGTTTATTTTTTTCTCATAAAGATCTGCTCGAAGCATCATATCCTCCTGCTTTTCTGTTGAATTTGTTTAGCCATCGCAGATATTTTATTGGAAAGTTTTTTTGAAAAAGTCGTAACACTTTCGCCCTTTAAAAACATTGCTGCTTCAGGTATAATTAAATTAGTGCTGAAAGAAATCTAACCAAATAGGAAACAGTAAACAGTAAACAGTAAATAGAAAANNCAATCTTCAATCGTTTATACCTGAAGCTCCTTTAAAATCGATTTGTTTCAAAGGACTAAACTATTACAATAATCAAATATGAAAAAGACTCTCAATCTCGGTAATTAATGTTTTCAGAACTTCTCCGGCCTTTCCCATGATGATATAATCACTGATTTCTATCGAAAGGGGTGTTCTTTCAAGATTGATTTCTATGACTTTCGCTCCGGCCCGCTTTGCAATCAGGGGTATAGAGGCGGCAGGTTGAACACCTGCCGAGGTTCCAATAACCAGCATGGTATCACACGCCGAAGCCGCCATTTCTGATCGCCGCAGACACTGTGGTGGGATCATCTCACCGAAAAAGATACATTCGGGTTTATAAATTCCGCCGCATTCACAGCGTGGAGGAGTTTGTCGGATGTCGATTTTTGATGTTTCACATCTATGGTTGCATTCCATGCATCGCTGCCATGCAAAATTCCCGTGAAATTCTATGACATCCGTATTACCGGCCATCTGATGCAGCCCGTCGACATTCTGGGTAATTATCGTTTTTAAGATTCCCAGCTTTTCGAGTCTGGCCAGTCCTTTATG
>DNGT01000217.1 GCA_003486165.1 Desulfobacteraceae bacterium | reverse complement strand
ATGTTCTTCTCCCATATTTTCCTGCTTCAAAAAGTCTCGGAGTTTTGCTTTGGCCTCTATAAACAGCTTTTTTTTAATCGGGCCTTCATCTCCCAGTTTTTGACAGATACACTCTGTAACGAAATTACTGTCGATAACATGAAGGGCGATAATATGGCTCGGTTTTTGGGCTAAAAAAGATTTTGTCCAGCGCAAGGCTTCTCGGGAACAATCTGAAAAATCAATGGCTACCAGAAAAGTTCGTTCTTCGGATTTCTTTTTATCGTCAAAAGTCATTGATCCATCAATTCCTTAAGTTGTATTCGTTCCAACATCAAGATAATAAACGGCTTCCTCAATGATTATCAAAGATTTGGATGCCGTCTGCAGGTCCAACAATACCGCCTTTAAGAACCTTTACAAAGATCCCCTCTCTGGGCATGACACAATCTCCCACCTGTTTGTATATGGCACAGCGGTCATGGCATTCCTTGCCGATCTGGGTGACTTCCACCAGTGCGTCTTCTCCCAGCTTCAAGCGGGTGCCCACAGGCAGTTCCCAGAGTTTGATGCCTTCGGTGGTAATGTTTTCGGCAAAATCACCTGGATTGACGTCAATACCCTTCTCCCGAATCTTGGAAATGCTTTCAATGGCCAGAAGACTGACCTGGCGATGCCAATCACCGGCATGGGCGTCGTTTTCCAGGCCGTAGTTTTCAATAAGGCTGCCCAAAAGTATGTTTGTTTTTTTGACGCCTTTTTTGAGACTTACAGATACGGCAACAATCCGACCATCGCCGGCCTGTTCATGATGTGTCATTTATTTTTCTTCTCCAGTTCAAAGTCCAAATTTCTATTAGGTTCCTTTGCCAAATGGGCAGTGTGGATAACTACAGTCCGCACAATCCCGGCAAAGGCCACCGTGGCCCAGAAACGCCAGTTCTTTTTTACCAATATGCTCTCCTGACAGGATCCGCGGCAAAACCAGGTCTAAAACGGTAACCCGGTGATGCAAGCCGCATGCGGGCACGCCGATTAGCGGAACGTTGTCTATATATGCTACCAGAAACATGGCGCCCGGCAAGGCTGCAGCGCCGTAATGGATCTCATCAGCTCCGGCCAGGCTGATTCCTTTGCGGGTAACATCGTCGGGGTCCACGCTCATACCGCCGCTCAAAAGGATCAGATCGCAGCCTCGCTCAATGTGCTCGCAGATTGTCTGGCGAATAATTTCAGTGTCGTCCGGTGCAAAACTGATGCGGTTTACCTCACTGCCCAGATCGGCAAGTTTTCGGGTCAGAATAGAGGCAAACCGGTCTTCGATAAGACCCTGATACACTTCATCCCCGGTAATGATCAGTCCGGCGTTTGCCTTCCGTAGGGGACATACGGAAACCACACCGCCGTTTTGTCCTGCGATGGCGGCGGCCCGTTCGATGGGCGCCCGTTTCATGATCAGGGGAATGGCCCGGGTGGCGGCCACCAGTTCCCCCGTTTTCACCATCGTATGGTTATGCAAAGTGGCGCACATCACCTCTTCGATCATGTTAAATGCTGCCAGGGCCGAAACGTTGAGCATAAGTAATCCATCTCTATCCGCCTTTAAACCGATTTTTCCTTCACGGGGTTCATTTTTCCAAACCACCCCATTGCCGGCCAGGGCTTCGGCCATAATGGCGGCNNCCAAGAAGGCGCAAAGGATAGAATATCTATACTTTAACCTCATTATCGACAACCTTTTGCCGTTCTTTTTGATTGGGTGTCCAGTTCATGTTCGGCCAAGTGATTTCCTCTGCTTTCGAAAAGTAGGCCCCTTGAGCGCAAGGCTTACAAAGGATATCACCGTTTTGAACCACTTCCCGGTTGTCTCGGACCACCTGGTTGCATCGGCTGCAGGAAATCTTTTTGCGGGTGGGGCCCGGCAGGTCGTATTCGTTCAAATCCACCCGAACTTTTTGAACCCGGAACAACACGCTGTCCGGCATCCGCTTGTAGGCTTCAAGCTGTCGAGAGTACTTCTCCGGTATTTCAGGCGCATAGGCCTCTGCCAAATACCGGGCTTCCTCTGTGGAGATTACCCGAAAGGCCGTGTTGGTTTCCAAATTTACAAAAGTGGCTGCCATGATCCCATAGTCCATGAACTTCAACGATCGGCGTCCCAGTTTGACACCGGTAACGTAAGCTACGGCGTCGCCGGTACAGCGGTCCATCTCAACAAAGACGATGAGTTTTTTGATCTGGTCGATACGGGTCGGNNCATGTTTTTACCTGTCTGTTATGTTAACGTTAACATAACATATTGTCAAAAAAAATGAAATCAATACCCCAAAATCGGTGGAATACCCGCCACTTTTTTAAATCTGATTTTATCTTCGAGATCCAATTCGAAACCTTAAAAAAAAAATTTAATCCCGATTGAACATTTTTGCTCAATCGGGATTAGAGAAACACTGACCATAGAGGAGGAGACTTACCACGTCAGGGCTTACAGCTGACATGGCAGACACCGGTCGGTGTNNGCGTAATTGGCATTGATCTTGTAAGCGATAAAAAATGTGATAAACCACATGAAAAAGAAGTAAATGCCCAGCGGTATGGCCACCCGGATGACATCCAGCGGCTGCTTGATGATGAATTCACCTTTTAGCGAAAACATGACAATGATGGTAAAGAGCAGGGCCACAAGAGTTAACGGGCTGATTTTCGGTATAAAGACGTCTTCATACCACTCTTTGCCTTTTGCTTTTAACAGGCTGAAGCGGGTAATGACCCCGGCAATGAATGGAATCCCCAGGTAGATAAACACTGTTTTGGCGGCTTCGGCAATGGATATACTGACATTTAATCCCTTAACGAGCCCCAGCCAGTTGAGGGCCACGGTGATAAAAAGATAGATGTAAACGGCATAGAACAGGACTTGAAAAATAGCGTTGAAGGCCACCAGGCCAACGGCCAGCTCCCGGTCTCCTTCGGCCAGCTCATTCCACACGATGACCATGGCGATACATCTGGCAAGACCCACCAAAATGACGCCGATCATGTATTCCGGATAGTTACGCAGAAATATAATGGCCAGGACAAACATGACCACCGGACCGATGACCCAGTTTTGTAAAAGAGATATCACAAGGAGTTTTTTATGGGACAATACTTTTCCCATTTCTTCGTATTTGACCTTGGCCAGTGGCGGATACATCATTAATATCAGGCCGACGGCGATGGGAATGGATGTGGTGCCCATCCGAAGACCTGAAATAAATTCGGTTACCCCAGGCGCAAAATAGCCGGTGCCGATTCCGATGGCCATTGCAGTGAAAATCCAAAGAGTTAAAAACCGATCCAAAAATGAAAGCTGCTTTTCCTGTGCATCTACCATTGTAGTTTTACCTCCATAATGTTAACTCAATGCGGATCTTTTTTAAATTCACGGTTTCTCCAGTAGTTGCTTATTTGTTCTCGAATTTTAAAAGTCAAAACGGAATTGACCCAGATATTCAGAAAGCTTATTTCCTCCATCATCATCCAGTGGCGGACAGTCTTCAGGTCCTTTTGCCCCTTCGGCAACCTGGGTCGCAAAAACCATGCAGGTGGGTTGACCGCATTCTTTGCAATTGGTTTTCGGGAGCAGTTTTAGGATTTCAATGACCTTGGGCTGGGGGGCCGCTTCATACAGAGGTTGTATCTTTTGCCGGTTTTCCCAGGCTGCATTGATTTCTCTTTTGATCCATTCGATGATCTTGGTCGCCTCTTCTTCGTCCTTGAGCGCATTGATGGCGATTTTCTTAGAATGAACAGTGATCAGTTTGCCCTGAGCCTTAAATGTAACGGACGGAGGATCTTTGGTATAGGTGAATCCCCCGAGAACGGCATTCAAATAGGGAATCGCTTCCCCAACATCCTGGTCCAGATGGGCGAAACAGTGCAATGCTTCAAATCCAGGGTTGCACTCGGCCCTGAAAATCTCCTTTTTATAGGATTCTAGTAACATCTTGAGACTCTCCTTGTATGGGAAAATTATCCCTAAATCATGCTCTGTTTTGAGCCCTGCACAGCACTTCCGGATCGAGCTGTAAAATTTCCTTTATACGTTCTGCATCTTGGCGAATTTGCNNGGATTTTGGAAAGCGACCTAAATGTCCAGGCAATGGCTTCCCGAACCTCCTCCGGTGCGTCATCCCCGGCCAGGCGGTAAAATCGCCATCTGCCCTCCTGGCGACCGTCTACAAGGCGGGCATTGGCAAGAATCGACATATGCTTGGAAACCGTTGACGGTGCCAGCCCTAAAAGTTCAATAATCTGGCACACACACAGTTCACGGCCGTTCAGGGCCAGTAACATACGAACCCGGTTTTCATCAGACAGTGCTTTGGTGATCGTCATGAAAGAAAACATAGCCACTTCTCCCTGTTTTCAATCCGTCATTTCGCCACATAACGAAATATAGAGTGTTTTAATGTTTCAGTCAAGGGCAAATTTTATCTCCGGAATTATCCTGCGGTTGAAACGGAAAGTTATTCTGATAAAGGCTATAAGCTTTATTTTGGGTAGTTTTTCCATCGGCACGCTGAAATGATGCAGATCGAAAATGAAGATAAAACAATAGGTGCCCAAAAGGAGCCGCATGGATACTGCCGAGGTCAAGAGAAGGTTAGATTCGTGAAAAGAATACGCACCGACTATGATATCCTCAAAAGAGAAGCAATCAGGTGAAAAGAGCCCCCACACTTTCACCGGTGTGTATTCGCTTTATGGCCTCGGCAAACAGAGGCCCCACGGACAGCACGTTTAACTGTTCCATCTTTTTACTACCGGGAATCTCCACCGTATTGGTCACAACGATTTCTTCTATGGAAGAGTCTTTAAGGTTCTTTACAGCCGGCCCGGACAAAACAGGATGGGTGGCCCCTATAAAGATTTTTCTGACACCGGCTTTTTCCAGTGTCTTTACTGAAGTTATCATCGTGCCCCCTGTGGAAATTTCATCATCGAAAATAATGGCATCTTTTCCTTTTACATCACCTATCACCAATCCCTGAACAACATCCGTATCACTGATTCGTCTTTTGTCGATGATCGCCATGGAAGTGTTCATCTTTTTGGCAAAACGTCCGACTCTTTTAGCACCGCCAGCATCTGTTGCAACGGTGACGGTATTCGAAATATCAAGACGATGCTGAAAGTGGCCGCAGATGATAGGAATTGCCGTAAGGTGATCAACCGGTATGCTGAAGAACCCGTGTACCGAATCGGCATGAAGATCCATGGTCAGCACACGGTTTGCACCTGCGGTTTTGAGAAGATCTGCCATGAGTCTTCCGGCGATGGAGATTCTGGGGGCGTCTTTTTTATCGGATCTGGCATAAGAGTAATATGGAACCACAGCCGTAATCCTCTTGGCAGAAGCGCTGCGCATGGCATCAAGGATGATCAACAATTCCATAATATGGTT
>DNGT01000284.1 GCA_003486165.1 Desulfobacteraceae bacterium | reverse complement strand
TTCCTGCAATCTTCTCCGATTGAAATTTAAGTTCGATTTTCGCGTCCTCTCCTCGCTGGGCTACTATTCCCTCTGCAATCACCACATCATGAATCGGCATGTTTTTTGAGGCCGATTCGTTCAGCGCCTGTTCAATGGCGTTGACATTGATACCCTGGACTATTCCGCGGTCGGCGAGTAATTTTTCAACCAACTCCATAGTAAGCATTCTGCCCGACTCCGACGGAGGATGAACAGCCATAAAGACTTTTAAGTTATCCTCAGCCACAACCAACGGCTCGGTGACACACAATTGACCATTGATGTAGTCTGCATAGCCTGCCAATATGCCATGGGCAACGACAAAGGTCACGCCGTCATCGAGAACAGTAACGTTTATACCGGGAGTTATCTGTTTGTCCTTGGGTTCGGCACCGGTCAGGGGTTTTCCGGTTATGGTGGTGCCATGCAAAGGTCTTTCCGGCAAAGTCTTTATGGCAAGCACATCGCCGGCTGAAAACATCTCCTTGATTACGGATGATTCAGGCACTCTGCCGTCTTGTCTTGCAGCATCGACGGTTTCGGGATCATCGCCATTAAGACGAAATTTGAATTCTATCCGGGCGTTAACACCGTCTTTGGCCGGAACAGCCTCAGCAACCATGAGGTCCAGAAGCGGTTCGTCTGCCTCGATGGCCTTTATAACCAAATCTTCTTTAATACCGGTGATTACGCCTGCCTGTTCCAGCGCCGCAAATACATCTTTATATGTAAGCTTGCTGTTGTCGGCAAGTGTAGGAAATATGGATATTTTTGCCCACATCCCGGACTTGTCGACCTTGACCAGATTTTCTACCGACACTCTCTTCGGAGTTAATCGCGCCATACCATATATGGCAGCCATAAGTGTATTGCCGTCCTTGGTGACGGTAACATTGTTTCCAGAAGCAAAATCGATCTCATTGCCCTTGCTTGCAGGAACTTCTTCACCGAAAATGTTTCTGCCCGGTGTTCCTTTTGTGGCGGGAATTCGAACAGCGACGATCTGGCCCGGTTTGACCATCATATTGGCATTAGGATCTTTATTGACGGCATCCTGACCGATCTTTAGATCGATACGGCCGTCCTGGCCGCTTTTGGCAGGTTCGCCGACTGCAACCTGGATATGGTTACGAGGCGTGCCCGTATGTATAACTTCGGAAACAATATTATTGATGACGTCCTTATTGATGCCGAAAACAATTTTGAGATCGGCGAGGGCATGTTCGATATCTTCAACGGTTACCGGCTTGCCCTTGCCCAAAGGCGGCGTTATTGTCCTAATGGCAGCACCCATCTTGTCTTCCAAGACGGCGATATCGAATTGGCCGGGCATGTTCTTTATCGAAACAGCATAAGTTTTTTCATTGATCGGGACGACTTCGACATCCTCGGGCTGAACGCCGAGCTGCAGGGCGCCCTCAATACGAGCGCTTTTGTCGGTTTCGGCTGAAATGGTAATAGCGGTAGGCTGCATTTTTTAAGGTCTGATGTTATTGAAAAATTATAAACGCTATGCCGACATCACTTTATTTTTAACATTAAAAATCCTGTGAATGCAAGTTATAGAATTTTTCATACCTTTATATTTATCTTTCCGCATGTTTGGCATCATGACAATAAACCATCTTTACAACCGTTGATAGTTATTGTAGCTTAACCCCTGAATCCTGCACCGACAATCTTGATAGATTATCAAAGCTATAGATTTGGAATCGATTCGAACAGATGAGCCCAAACAATCATGAAAAAGAGCGTCATGTCGTAAACATCGCGTCCTATCTGAAAAGAGTGGCCAACATCGCACCGTACAAACGGGCGGTGGTTTATCCGGCGGGCCGGGACAACTCCGGCCGGGTGATGTATTCTCATTTGACGTTTTTACAGCTGGAGAGGGAATCCGATTGCCTGGCGCACGGGATGGAAAAGGCCGGAATCACCCGCGGAACCCGGACCATTTTAATGGTAAAACCCGGACTGGAATTTTTTATGATTATTTTCGCCCTGTTTAAAACCGGGGCCGTTCCGGTGGTCGTGGATCCGGGAATGGGGATTCGCCGAATGGTCGAATGCTTCAAAGAAGGCCGGCCGGAAGCCTTCATTGGAATTCCACCAGCCCATATGATTCGAACTTTTTATCCCAGATTTTTCAAAACCGTCCGGGTTTGGGTTACGGTGGGAAGGCGCTGGTTCTGGAGAGGTTTTTCCCTGAATCAGATCCGGCAGAAGCCATGGAAACCTTACTCGACAGCCAAGACCCGAGAAAACGATACTGCCGCCATATTGTTTACAACCGGCAGCACAGGTCCCGCCAAGGGCGCAGTATACACTCACGGAAACTTCGACGCACANNCATGGACCCCACCAAACCCGCCCGGGCAAATCCTAAAAAGATTATCGAGGCCATTCTGGACCAGGGCGTTACCAGCATGTTTGCTTCTCCCGCCCTTTTGAATCGCGTGGGTGAATACGGAAAAAAGAGAAACATTATACTGCCATCTCTGAAACGGGTCATTTCCGCCGGTGCACCGGTTTTGCCATCGATTATCGAACAATTTACTTCCATGATAGGTGAGGATGCCTGGATCCATACACCTTACGGTGCTACCGAAGCGGTTCCCATTATATCCATCACCAGCGATGAAATCCTGACTGAAACCCGAAAATTCAGCGAAAAAGGTTATGGGATCTGCATCGGCCGTCCCATTAACGACCTTAAGATCCGCATCATAAAAATCAGTGATGATCCTATCCAAAAATGGTCGGATGATCTTGTGGTCGAAGATGGTGGGATGGGTGAGATAACGGTAGCCGGTGATCTCGTGACCCGGCGATACTTTGAAAACCCTAAAGCCGACGCAAAGGCCAAGATCGAAGACAAAGATTCCTTTTGGCATCGGATGGGAGATGTGGGATGGAAAGATTCAAAGGGCAGGATTTGGTTTTGCGGCCGAAAAAGCCATCGCGTGGTGACTAGAGAAGGTACTCTTTTCACCATACCTTGTGAAGCCATCTTCAACAATCACCCACAAGTGCTTCGAAGTGCCCTTGTGGGAATCGGCAACCGCAACCAACAACAACCGGTCATCTGCATCGAATTGAAACAAAGTCGTCATCGCTTAAACAAAAAAACGATAAAAAATGAGCTTCTTGAGCTTGCCGGGCGGAATGAATTGACAAAGGACATTAAAACCATATTGTTTCACAAGTCTTTTCCCGTGGACATTAGACACAATTCAAAAATTTTCCGTGAAAAACTGGCAAGATGGGCTGAAAAGAAATTAAGTTAGTGTCCATCCAGAAATGACCCATTTTCCGTCGAGCGGCGTTTTCCGAGGCTTTCCGGCTGCGGCGTACGTTGAGTACGCCTCACCGAAAACCCTTGTGCGGCCTTGCTCGACGAAAAAAATGCTCATTTCTGAATTGGACACTTAATGGTATCTCCACGATTCGCGGATGGGCACAAGTTAAATGAAAAACGACGAATCCATTGCAACCAAGTCTCTCCATAAAGTTCTGGTAACGGGCGGCGGCGGATTTTTGGGAGGCGCCATTGTCAGAAAGCTGGTGGAAAGAGGCGACCGAGTCATCAGCTTTTCACGGCGCTTTTATCCGGAACTATCGGCAATGGGGGTTGAACAGATCCAGGGAGACATCAGCGATGCAACCGCTGTCGAACAGGCATGCCGGGAAGTAGATATCGTATTTCACGTTGCGGCAAAACCCGGCGTATGGGGAGATTATGTAACGTATTACAGAACCAATGTCATCGGGACCCGCAACGTGATCGCTGCCTGCAGACAGCATAACGTTTCGCGGCTTGTTTATACCAGTTCCCCCAGTGTTGTTTTTGGCGGTGCTGATATGGAAGGTCTTGACGAGTCTGTTCCCTATCCTGAAAAATATGATGCTCATTACCCGAAGACAAAGGCCATGGCCGAACAATTTGTGATAGCGGCCGGTGATGAGGGATTGAAGACCATCATTTTGAGGCCTCACTTGATATGGGGACCCAAGGACAATCATCTGGTGCCGAGAATTATTGAACGGGCGAATCGCCTGGTTAAGGTGGGAGACGGTAAAAACCTGGTGGACACCATTTACATCGATAACGC
>DNGT01000207.1 GCA_003486165.1 Desulfobacteraceae bacterium | reverse complement strand
TATACCACGTAGGTATTCCCACCTTATCCGGAACCGGGGCGGAAGTGTCCCGTACAACCGTACTTTCAGGGCCTGAAAAGAAACTCGGGATCAATTCCGACTTCACAGTATTCGATCAAATCCTTCTCGATCCTGAATTGATTGCAGGGGCGCCCAAAGACCAACGATTCTATACTGGAATGGACTGTTATATACACTGTGTTGAGTCTTTAAACGGAACCTACCTCAATGCATTCAGCAAGGCCTACGGTGAAAAGGCCCTTGAACTCTGCAGGGAGGTTTTTTTGGGCGATGGTCCGGACAGCGATGACAAGTTGATGATGGCTTCATATTGTGGCGGTATGAGCATTGCCTACTCACAGGTGGGGATATGCCATGCCCTTTCATACGGTCTTGGCTTTGTATTGGGAATTCATCACGGGATCGGCAACTGCATCGTCTTTGACTACCTTGAAGACTATTACTCCAAAGGGGTTCGCGAGTTTCGCGAAATGATGGAAAAACATGATATTCATCTCCCCCGAAATCTGGTGGCGGGTGTTGAAAGCGGTGAGCTGGAAAAAATGGTTGATGTTGCCCTTGTTTTAGAACCTCTTTGGGAAAATGCCCTGGGTGCCGATTGGAAACAAATAATGACTCGGGACAAGATTAAAGAGTTGTATCAGAAAATGTAATAATGGCCTTTATGTAAAAAGATTGAAATACGATCATTTTATAAGCGTATTTTATATTTGGTGTTTTGTGTTTGACGGTCCAAAAATGATAGTATTATAATTCATATTTTAAACGAGACACAAAATACCAATAACCAAACACTAAATTTGGGAACTTTCATGCAATTGATAGCAAGAATATGGTATAAATCAAAATGGTTATACCATCGAATCCTGGATGGCCTCCTTGTTGACGTCTATTTCGGAAAACACATGTCGAGCGTGCCGAATCATTCAATTGTATTTTTTCCGTGCCATGAGCACATCCTGTGTTGCGGAATAACNNGGTATTGTTTCATTTAAGAATAAAAAAGCGGCGGATGACCATACGGATCTCGTCGTTTTGAAAGGCATGCTTGAAAAACTTGAAATTTGTCGGTCCGAAAACTGCAAACAGAATAATTTGTGTTTTAAAGACCATTTTCTGGGCGGCAAGGGGCATGTCGATTCTCTTTTGCGGGCTGTTCGCACGTTAAAACGTAATGGCGCTTTTTACGATTTTTTTACAGATGATAAAAGCCAAAATGAACTTGCAGGTTTTGCCCGCCGGCTCTCAGGTGTCGTCGATTCAGAATCGAAATACTTGGTTGATCATATGGGTCATCTCGATTCCGAAGAAGTGGATATTTTGATCCAACGCATCGACAATTTAAAAGATATTGCCTGGTGTCTTGCTTCTGAGATTATCGGTAATATTAAAAAGATTAACAATCTACTGGGACACGAAAACAAAGAGCCCAACATCACCGTCGTCAGTATCTTCAAGCAGATCAACTCTGTATTGAACAGTATTGACCGGCTTGAGGTTCGAGGCCGTGATTCGGCAGGGATCTCCATGATGTTTATTCTCGACGGTAAGGAATATGACCGTTTTAAACAAGCCTTGGACAAAATGAATCTTGTGGACCAATTAACAAAGCGGTCGGCCCAGGACGTTCTTGTTAACTCGGGTATAAACATTAATCAGATAACGGATGAAAATAACCAAAGACGTGTCACTCTTGCCCTGACTTATAAAGTCGCCGCAGAAGTGGGGCGTCTTGGAGATAATATTCGTTTTATACGCAAGCAAATTAAAAACGACGAGATTCTGCAGAGACTGGTTTCGTTTTCCCATAAACACTTTACGATTTCCGCCCATACCCGATGGGCCTCTGTGGGTGCCATCAGTGAACCGAACTGTCACCCCGTCGACAATAAACTTTCGGTGGATAGTATTCAACAAAGCGGCATCATCCATGTGTGCCTGAACGGGGATATCGATAATTATATTGAATTGAAAAAAGAATATGAAAGAAATGGTTGTTTTATACACCAAGATATTACCACCGATACCAAGATTATTCCCATTCAAGTGGGAAAGTATATTCAACAGGGTTTTGATGTAGAGGAAGCGTTTCGTCTGGCTGTGAATGATTTCGATGGGTCGCATGCCATATCCATGCATACCGATTTGGCGCCCGGTAAACTTTTCCTGGCCCAGAAAGGAAGCGGTCAGGCCATCTTTATCGGTATTTCAGAGGATCACTATGTTCCTTCTTCCGAGGTTTACGGTCTGGTTGAAGAAACGCCTTTTTTTATCAAGATGGACGGGGAAAAAGAGGTGCAAGGAAAAGACGGTTTAACCCGGGGGCAGATTTTTATCTTAGACCAAAAATCCCCCGGAGGGATAGATGGTATTACAGCCATGTATTATGATCGAACGCCGGTTACTCTCAATGATAAGGACATAAAGCATACAGAAATTACTTCAAGAGACATCGATCGTCAGGATTTTCCCCATTATTTTTTA
>DNGT01000339.1 GCA_003486165.1 Desulfobacteraceae bacterium | reverse complement strand
ATTTACTCTTCCATGCTCCATGTTTCTTTTTGAGCAATCCATTTGAAAAATAAACCCACACAATCCGGGCAAAGTTGGGTGCCGCTGACATCTTCAATAATTTGAAGTGCTTTTCCCTGGACCATTCCCTTTCGGTAGGGTCTGTCACTTGTCAAAGAATGATAGGTGTCGGCAACAGCAGCCATCCGAGCCCATAAATGGATGTTATCGCCTTTAAGGCCCTGAGGGTATCCTTTGCCGTCAAGACGCTCGTGGTGAGACAAGACGATTGGGATGACATCTGAAAAACTTGGAATTGACTTAATAATATTGGCGCCGATGACCGGATGTTTTTTTATGTGATCGAACTCTTCTTCCGTCAACCGTCCGGGTTTAAGAAGGATTTCATCTCGGACGCCAATCTTTCCGATATCATGAAGCCTTCCGCCGATGGTAACGGTTTCTATTTCCTTTGGGCTGCCTCCGTTGATGCTCAGCATTCCGGAAACTATTGCGCCGACCGCCTCAGAATGTCCTCTGGTATAATTGTCACGGGCCTCAAGGGCGGTGATAAGGCTGGTAATGCTTGCAATCATCAGATTCCGTTCGGAATCCAGACGCTCTCTTTCCATTAGCAACATGTGAAACTGATCAGACAGCATCTTTTCAACGAGGATAACCAGCTCATCGATATTGAATGGCTTACAAAGATAAGCCGAAGCACCATTTTGCAGCATCCGTTTCATATAACCGCGGTCGGCTTTAGAACTCATTGCAACGATCGGTACCGTCGACAATTCAGGATTCGTGTGAACTGTTCCGCAGAATTCAAAACCGTTGATATCGGGCATCTCGATATCGGTCAGTATCAGATCCGGCTGGATGGTATCCAGCAGATTCAAGGCTTTTTTACCATTTTCGGCAGTAATCACCCTAAATCCGGCTTCCGCCAAACCTTTTGCGACAATCCGGCGAACAACCTTGGAATCATCCACAACCATGACAAGGCGGTTTCTCTTGAACTTGGATTTTGACAAGACGTTTTCTACAGTATCAAGTAAACGGTCCTGTATTTCATACTTTGATAGATAGGCTGATGCTCCTGCCTGGAACCCCTTGTCCACATCGCTGTCAGAATCAAAGGTACTCACCATAACCACAGGGATTCCCTGGGTCGATGGGGTTTGCTTAAGACTACGGCACAATTCAATGCCGTTGATTTTTGGCATATCGATATCGCTGACGACAATATCGAATTTTTCTTGTAACGCTACATCAAGGCCCTCTTGTCCGTCTTGGGCTAAAATGATTTCAGCGTTCATGGACGCCAGTATTTTTTTCATGCTTGTTCGGAATACAGCACTATCATCAACAATTAGGATCCGGCGTTCGCTCATTACAGGTTCCATTCATTCCCCAAGAACAGGCCATTTGCAGATTGAATTCCAACCAGAATTTCTCATGAAAAATATATCTAATTAACGAATCAAGGTGTTGAAATATTCGGGCTTTTTTAAATTTTTATCGGGATCTTATCTTAGATTATATCGGTAGATTAGAAAAATAACTTTAATTTTAGCTGAAATTGCATTTTAAAGGGACTATCGGAAAGGCATCTCATTCGGGGATATAAAGGAGTAGTGATTATGTGGTATGTTATCCCCACTTTTTTTATATTGGTTTTCGTAAATATATTCCGAATCAATTTGACACCAAAATCGCCATACTTTATTATTTTTTAAATAAAAGAATAAGCCCATATAGCTTGGGATAATTTAAAGAAGAAACGTGGATAAAATCATAGACATTCAAAACCTGGTAAAGCAATTCAACGGATTTACGGCCGTGAACGACATCTCATTTTCTGTAGACCAGGGTGAGTTTTTCGGTCTGTTGGGTCCCAACGGCGCCGGCAAAACCACAACCATTCGAATGCTGTACGGATTTTCGCCCCCGACACGGGGCAAACTGCGAATCTTCGGAATGGATATCATAACCGATTTTCGCAGGATTAAAGCCAGAATCGGTGTCTGTCAGCAGGACAATACCCTGGACCCGGATTTGAGTGTGGAACAGAATCTACACGTGTTTGCCGGATACTTTTCTATCCCTAAAAAAGAAGCCGGTAAACGAACCGAAGAACTTCTCGATTTTTTCGCCCTGAGCCATAAAAAAGAGGCCAAGGTCATGGAACTTTCCGGCGGAATGGCGCGCCGGTTGATTCTGGCCAGATCGCTGATCAACCGGCCGGAACTTTTGATTCTGGATGAGCCGACCACCGGACTGGACCCTCAGTCCCGGCATCAGGTCTGGGAAAAGCTGGAGGATCTTAAAAAGACCGGTCTTACCGTCGTCATAACCACCCATAACATGGAAGAAGCCTCCCGCCTATGCGACCGGCTGGTTATTATTGATCACGGTAAAATTCTGGTGAACGGCAGCCCGAAAGCGTTGATCGAGCGGCACGCCGGCAGCAATATCATCGAAATCGAGGGACCGGACCAGACACTGATCGAATATGTCAAGGAAAATGACATCGAGTACGATGATCTTGGGCGGCGGCTGATATTGTATGAAACAGAAGAAAAAGATCTGAACCATACGATTCGAGAACGGTTTTGCAACGAAAAGTGCATTTACCGCAACAGCACGCTGGAAGATGTGTTTTTGCGTTTGACCGGAAGGGGGCTTCGAGAATGATCGATCCCAAAGCATTTTCATGGCGATTTCTGAGGGTCTGGGAAAGAAACCTCATGGTTTACAAGAAAATCTGGAAGGTCAATTTTCTGACACCGCTGTTGGAACCGCTGTTTTACATTCTGGCTTTTGGTTTGGGATTCAGCGGTTTGATCGACACTGTACATTACGGAGGAGCTGATTTTTCTTATACGGCGTTTATCGCACCGGCCTTGATCGCCACGGCTGTGATGTGGAATTCATTTTTTGAAACCACCTACGGATCATTTGTTCGAATGTAT
>DNGT01000192.1 GCA_003486165.1 Desulfobacteraceae bacterium | reverse complement strand
ATGAAGGATGTCCTTAAAAAAGCTCAAGAATACTGGATGAGCGCTGGGCGAAACGGTTTGGCCCATTATAGAGCTGCAGAGATTGCAGCGAAACGCAACCGGCAAATTGGAATCCCAAATGTTGCGTTGTCGTCCATCGTTGCAACATCGGTTTTTGCGACATTAAGCGATAGTGTTGACATTAGGATTAAATTTGCGACTGGGGCAATCGCCCTTATTACAGCGATACTAGCTGCACTGCAAGCATTCTTAAGCTTTGGCGATCGTGCAGAAAAACATAAGGCCGCCGGGGCAAAGTATGGAAGCATAAAAAGAAAGATCGATATGTTCATTCTAGAGTTTTCCGAAAAACAGCATGAGCAAGAAAGAGATAGCGCGATTGCCAAACTCATTGATATTTCTGATGAGCTTAATTCACTTGCAAACGAATCTCCCACACTGACAGAGAAGGTTTATAACGTCGCGAAAATGGCCTTTGATGGAAGTGAAGCTTTCCCCACCCTGAAGGGCGGGGGTTCTGCCTGACGGCANNTGCTTCGCGCCCGGGTAAGGATTTCAGTTTATTTTATATAGCTCCCCTCGACCCCGTCCTAAAGGACGGGGCTTATGGGGAGCATGCCGGTCAAAAAGACCCTTAGAGTCTTCTTTGCGCAATTCTTAAATACTCTCTCAAGCGCCCGTTGATCCGCCGGTTAGTGCAATATATGAAGGAGAATATCATGGATACTGAATTTCATTATTACATGACAGGAATAATTGCAAAGGCAGCAGGCTTTAGTGATGATGAAGCCAAAACCATTGCAACGGCATCAGAATATGTTGATGAAAATGATGTGTGTCTGACAATAGAAGACCGGTCGAACGGTGAAGCATATGAAAACTATATTTCACAGACGATGAACATTTTGAAACCNNATGCATTTATTAAACACGACGCCTGATAATGAAATAGCCAATAAGATGCTTGATTCGTCCTTCAAAGCTTCTGAAGATACAAGGCTCTATCGTATAGGGATAGCAACCCATGCATATGCCGACACATGGGCCCATCAGAATTTCGTTGGCTGGTATGACTTTTTTAATGACATAGCACTGGATGTAAAGCCTGATATCGGGCATGCCAACGCCGAGCATCATCCAGATTGGCCCGCCCATCGGTGGGAAGATGCGCGCCTTGTTAAAGATGGAGTTGACAATACAGAACGTTTCCTTGATGCTGCTAAAAAAATTTACGAAAAATATCAAAATTATAATAAGAAAATGAACAGAAAAGCGAATACCGGGTGGAAAACATTATGCAGTCAATTGATCAATGCAATGGGAGAGTCATTTTCCGGAAGCCACAATTATTATCATGGAGAACGCATAAGCCGTTATAGGGAACTGGCGCCGTGGCTGGGTGACTTTGATGAATCTGAATGGTTTAAATATGCAATAGACATAGAAGTGCGGGGATTAAAAGATTCTGAAAAGGGAGTGCTCTCAATGTTCACCATGTTACGTGACAAGCTTTATTGGAAAGAGGGGGTGGACAAAGAAAAGACGCACTGGTACAGGTTTCAGGAGGCGGTAAAAGAGCATCAGGGAAAGGCAATGGAAGATCTTGACATCCTGTTTGCCAAAATGGGAGTTAACCTTCACAACGTATAGTAAGAAATTGGCTAGTAGGAGCAGATACCAAATTCCCTTTAACTGTGCTGGTAAAGAGCTTTATGAATCGAGAGGTTCGAGTATAGTTTTATTGGGGACTGGTGATGAGATTCCTCCTGTCTACCCCACTGGAGATGTTAAAGAGCCATTTAGAAACCGGGAGAAAAAAATGAAGTTTCCAAAAATTGATGATATTGTAACCACAAAAGAAGCCTTGAAGCTATGCCGACATTTCGGCTTGGATTATCTGGTTAAACGTATCGAATCCGATCCGGAGAGCTATAAGACTTGGAAGTTCGACGGATGCTCGGGTTTGCCGGATGAATTGATGGGGTTATTCACCGGCTGCAATTGGGAAGATATCACTTATAAGTGCTGTTTGCCGCATGACCTTTGCTACGGATATGGTGAACTTGGAAATGAAATTGAGAGAAAACGGGTTGATACAAAATTTTACAGCGACCTGGTGACCCAAGCGGGCATGAAAAAATGGGCAGCCTCTGCTTTTTTTGCGGCGGTTCGGATCGGTGGATCAGAAATATTTGGCCTGTCATTTTCATGGGGATTTGCACATAAATAAATTTCGACAAAGCTTGCAGTTTAGGAAATATATGGTTATTTATTACGTTATGAATCATAGAAATGATGAAGCTACTCCGCCGAAATCGTTGCACAGGAAACACATCGCGTGAACATGTATTCAAGTTTAGAAGTTTAGCAGGATAAAAAAGAGGGAGCAAAAATGTCCGACACCGAAATGATCTATCAACAGATAATAGAAAATTCTCAAGATGCCATCCTGTTTGCGGATCGGGACGGAATCATCGAATTATGGAATTCAGGGGCCGAGGAAATTTTTGGCTATAAAAAAGAGGAAGTTCAGGGAAAAAGTTTAGATCTCAT
>DNGT01000450.1 GCA_003486165.1 Desulfobacteraceae bacterium | reverse complement strand
TAAGGCCGTCTCTTAAAAAATGCGCATTTTCATATTGCGCGACCATGTCTGATAACTCATTGATTACCGCTTTGTTCAAAATTTGATTAACGGATTCCACATCGATAAGGTCCCCAACATCTTCCGGAAAATCTATAGCAGCCTCCACTTGTGTTAAAATGTCAATCAGTGAATTTCTTANNATATAGCCTGAATGGGTGTTTATTTCGATAACATCTTCTCTGGTGTATGTCCGAGGGCCTTTCATTGCCGACAACAGCACTTCATCCAACACCCTCCCTGTTTCAGGATTCACAATATACCCGTGGTAAAGGCGGTGGGATTTTAAGGGGAAAATTAGAGCTTCACCTTCCGGACGGCCTACGCCCAACGACGGGCGAGATCTTTGAAAAATTGCTTCAGCGATAGAAAAAGCGTCTTGACCGGATATTTTAATAATCCCGATACCGCCGCTACCGATGGGTGTTGCAATGGCGGCGATAGTATCATATTCCATCATTTATATCGTGTATAGCTGGTTTCAACAGCTTCAAACGAATAGGAGCCTTTGAAATACTAGCGCCATACGTTCCTTGGTAATGAATTCTTAAGTTAATAGTTTTTCTTTCGGGACGAATTTTTCTTTGGAAATATGACAAGTTTTCTTAAAATTCCTTCCCCCACACTCTGGGTTCTCACCATG
This sequence comes from Desulfobacteraceae bacterium, assembly GCA_003486165.1. Lineage (GTDB taxonomy): Bacteria > Desulfobacterota > Desulfobacteria > Desulfobacterales > UBA11574 > UBA11574. The sequence goes on along the minus strand of DNGT01000450.1, from coordinate 6,429 downwards.
TTGTCATCTTTTAAGGCAATATGTACGATCCGTCGATCGTGTGAATTCATTTGACCGATGGTCGCTGGTTTTCCATTCCGCTTAACCTTCTCAGCTAGCCTAAACGCCGTTTTTTCCAGGCTAATGCGCCGTTTTTCCAGATACCCTTCAACATCAACCTGAATTCCAACACGTTCTTTTCTTTTTTTATTCACAATTTTCTCAATGATATATTGCATTGCTTCAAGGGTTTGCCCGCGCTTGCCGATAAGAACGGCAGAGTTTCCCCCCTTAACATTGAATAAAATTCGATTTGATTTCTCTTCGACCAAGATTGTCGCATCTGTGGTAATTAAATCGATAATGCGTTGAAGGGCTTCGCTGCCAATTTCTTTTGGATCATCATCTGAAAGTGAAAATTCTACATCATCAATTGGGACATCCACTTGAAAGTCTGTATTTTTTACGGTTTGATCCAAAGATGCGGTCTTCTGTATTTTTGTCTTTGATTCCTCCATCTTAAAGTTCTGAGATGTTTTCGGTAGGATAACACGAATACGCGCTTTTTTGGTGCCCACCAATCCAAAAATCCCCGTTGACCCATAAGAAATAACATCATGTTTGAGTTTTTCTCTGGGTATGTTTAATTCTTCACAGGCTTTTTTTACTGCCAGTTCAACATTTTTGTCCTCAAACTCCAATCTGGGCGACATTGTTAATCCTCCGTTATTAGACGTTTTTCTTCGTGATATAATACTGTTGAGCCACGGAAATGATATTGTTTACGAGCCAATACAGAACAAGCCCCGAAGAAAAATTGATAAAAATTACCGTAAAAACAATCGGCATCATCATCATCATTTTGGCCTGGGTCGGATCCCCTGCCGGTGGCGACATTTTTTGCTGAATAAACATAGTCACCCCCATAATTATGGTTAAAACAGGTATGCCGTATGGCGGTTGCATGAATGGAATGGAAAAATCGAATCGAAAAAGGCGATCCGGTGCTGAAAGATCATTGATCCACCAGAAAAACGGCGCGTGTCTTAATTCTATGGCTTCATATAACATTCTATAAAGCGCAAAAAAAACGGGTATTTGTACCACCATTGGAAGACATCCGCCCAAGGGGTTGACTTTATACGTTTTATACAATCCCATCATTTCTTCATTCATTTTTTTCTTGTCGTCTTTATATTTCTCTTTAATTTCCGCCATCAGCGGTTGAATTTTTTTCATTGCAGCCATTGATTTGTAGCTTTTATTTCCCAGAGGCCACAGAAGGATTTTGCTGAGTATCGTCAAAATGATAATGGCAACACCATAATTGGGGATAAAACCATATATAAAGTTCATTATCCAGACACATGGTTTGGCAAGTACGTCAAACATACCGAAATGGACGGCCTTGATCAGGTCATAATCCACGGATTTTAACACGGTCATGCTTTTCGGCCCAAAAAACAATTTATACTTAAAAACATGCTGTTCGCCAGGAGGAATCACCTGCTCCGGCTGAACATAGGTATTTTTTAGGATTTTATCATCATTTATATCAAGGTGCATACTGGCATCCACAGCCTCTTCAGGCATGATCGCAGACATGAAATATCTATCCTGAACCGCAATCCATGTTAATTTTCCAGGATATACATCTTGCTTTTTGATTTTCTTAGTCTTAATTTGCTCGAGTTTATTATTGATCAGTGCGCTGGGTCCTTCAAAGCCATACCTGCTCTCGTCTTCCGGCCCCTTTTTCAATAACGATAGCGTGAGATTATCTTTAATGGTCTGATCGGAACCGTTTTTAATGGTAACATCAAGGGAAATCACATAGGTATCAGGTGAAAATAAATATGTCTTTTCAACAACAACCCCCTTTGGAGATGTCCATGAAAAAGAGATCTCTTTGGCTTTATTCTTGATATCTACAGAATCCTTCTCAAGATTAACAGAAAACATCGCATCATCGATTCCTTCAAAGCTATTCCCGGCAAATCCAATCCTCACGGTTCCCTGGGATAAATCAGGATTTATCATGTCAAATGAAGGGGAATCAGAAGCAATGGTTTTTCGATATTTGTTGAGGACAAAACTCTTGAATACCGCACCTTTTTCTGAAATTTTTGCTGTATACAAGGGCAAATTTACGGTAATTATTCGAGAGGGTTTAATCGGCTCTGAAGGACTTTCTTTTAAAGGGGGTTGGGTTTTTAAGGGGGTTGTTTCTTTTGGTGTCTTTTGCTTTTCTGTTATCCCTGTAGTTTTATTTGACTGTTGTTCCGATTGAATGGCTTGCTGGGGAAGTGTTTCCTTTTGCTTATCAACAAATAAAAAATTCCAAACGATAAAGACAAGCAAAGACAGTCCTATAGCAATAAATAATCGCGCGTGTTCCATTATCCTTTATCCTCTCCAAAGTTCAATACAATACATAAAAAGTTCTTTTCAGATTAATTGAGTCATCGGTATTTTCGGGTTCAGAGGAGCAAAATCTATGTAGGATTGTGAAAAGACAGGCAAGTATATTTCCCTCCTGAATCGTCATCCTTTATTTCGAACCTGTCTCTTCTTGGTAAAATTTACAAAGCTTTATGGGACAGGGTCGATTCCTCCCGGATGAAAGGGATGACACCTTAAAATTCTTTTCGAAGCAAGGAGAAATCCCTTAAGAAGTCCATAACGCAAAATAGACTGATAGGCATACTCAGAACAGGTTGGATAAAAACGGCATGCAGGAGCCAGTATTGGAGACAATATGAATTGATATGCTCTTATGAAAATCAGAGCAGGTATCATTAATATTCTGTTAATGCTATAAGCTCCTGGAAATATTCTTAAAAATGTCTTTCAGGGACAAAAAGGCCTGCTCCGATGATAGATCAGCGGCCCTCTTTTTAGCGATAATATTGATATCCCAATGACCTGTAATAATGTGCCTGTTTAGCCGAAAACATTCGCGAGAGAATCTTTTAATCCGGTTTCTTGTAGGGGCATTTCCTACTTTCCTCGCTACAGTAACACCAAGGCGGGTTTTTTGAAATCGACCTGGAGCGAATATTGCAATAAAATGCCTGTTCTGTGTTTTTTTACCCAAAATAGACAATTTAAGAAATTCGGAGCGTTTTAATATTCTGTCCGCCTTGGTAAAACAAAAGCGCAAAAGAGACTCCTCTGTTTAACCCTTTATTATCTCTTAATTTATTTTATCGAGCAACATTTTTCATGCCGACAAACGGGCTCTGCCTTTTGCTCTGCGCCTGTTGATAATCCTTCTGCCTTGCTTTGTGGACATTCTTTTCAGAAACCCGTGTGTTCTTGCCCGCTTAAGTCTGCTTGGTTGATATGTTCTTTTCATGATCTAAAATCCTTATTCAGACACAAAAGCGCTTTTTCCACGCCTTTAAAAAAGTGTTATTTTTGAATTAAACCGAACTTATAAATCACATGACAACCGAGTTGTCAAGCTTCAAACTCAAGTTTCGGAACCTTCATTTTCAGCAACGCCGATACAGCGCAGAAGGCCGACAAAATTATTTAATGTAAAATCATATGGATGCGCTTGTTTAACAAAAAAAACCTCATGAACCTCTATAAGTTACATAGAGGATGTAACCTATAGACATCCCTATGGTATTCTAACATAGAAGTCACTTTGAGTTTTGGTGCCGTGTGATAATTGGCTAATGAAATAATTTGCCTTAATAAATTTACTTCGGCCCGATGATCCAATGGTTTTTTTGTAATATTTGGGCGCGAAACTTTAGTTTAAACTTAGCCAAAAATCCAAAATAATTTATTATACTTTTTCAACCGTTAAACAGAACACATATCTCCTTCTTATTCCTTGATAATTTCAAAAATATTAAACTCTTCCATATGAAGTTTGTCATCCGGATATATGACAATTTGCCTCCCGATAACTCGCTCAACAGCAACGATAATTTGGCTTTCCTCACCATAAAGAAGTTCCGCAATTTCAGGGTTTACTCTCAGGCTGACCTTGACCCCTATCATGTCTCGTGATTCTCGAAGAATTTCCCTATAGATATTGTAACATATTGTCTGTTTTGAGATAAGATATCCTTCTCCGTCACAATAAAAGCAGGGCTCGCACAGTATCCTTGTCAATGGTTTTCGAATCCGCTTTCGGGTCATTTGTATCAACCCCAACTCTGATATGGGCAGTACGTGGGTTTTACTTCTATCTTTTTTAAGCGCCTCCTTTAATGTATTAAAAACTTTTTCCTGATTCGACTTTTTTTCCATATCGATAAAATCGATAATAATGATACCCCCGATATCTCGAAGACGGATTTGATAGGCGATTTCTTTAACAGCTTCAAGATTGGTTTTTAGAATCGTTTCCTCCAGATTATGTTTACCGACATAGCGTCCTGTGTTTACATCGATGGCCACCAGTGCCTCTGTATGTTCGATCACGATATATCCGCCGGACTTCAACCACACCTTTTTTTTTAATGCCCGTGAAATATCCGCTTCTAAATTAAATGAATCAAAAATCGGCTCCAAGCCATCATAAAACTCCACAGAATCTTTAAGGCTCGGCATGAATTCATCAAGAAATTTTAAAATAGATTCATACCCTGAACGAGAATCTATGACCAGTTTTTCAGCTTCATGCAACAAAAGATCCCGAACAGCACGAAGACTAACGGTCACCTCTTTATGTAAAAGATACGGCGCCGGTGCTGTCTGGTATTTCTGTTGAATACTCTCCCACAAATTGTTAAGAAACCCCATCTCATATTTAAGCTTCTCTTCCTGGACACCTTCCGCTGCTGTTCGAACAATATATCCGAAATCATTTTCACGAATAGATTCAATGATCGCCTTTAAACGATTCCGCTCTGTATCATCTTCTATTCGCCTGGATATCCCTATATGCTCTGATGCCGGCATAAGCACAAGAAATCGGCCGGGAAGGGAAATGTGCGTTGTCAGCCGCGCGCCTTTTGAGCCCATGGGAGCTTTGGCGGCTTGAACCATCATTTCTTGTCCTTCAGTGATAAGTTCTTCGATGTGCCTATCACGACGAACCGAAGAAATATAAGAATTATAAAGAATGCCTTCTTCCGCACCATTATCGTTATTCAAGAAAGTTTCAATAGGGCTATAATTTCCCCCGATGATATCGCTCACATAGATAAAAGCAGCCTGTTTTAGCCCTATATCTACAAAAGCAGCCTGCATGCCCGGAAGAACCCGTTGTACCTTTCCCTTGTAAATATTTCCGGCAATATCTGAAGCATCTCCCTGTTCTATAAAAAGTTCAGCAATGTTTCCATCTTCCAGAAGCGCCACCCTGGTTTCATGATCAGCAACATTGATGACAATTTTTTTATACATGTTTTTTCCTGATGATTAAATTATTGTTTAACAACCGCGACCTGTTTTATCTCCACCTTGGATAATCCGAATACCTTTTCAAGAACCTCGAAAGGTCTCACCGTTTGCCTCGGTTCCGATTTTAGGATCATCCTCACCTGATTGGGGGCGAGTAATGCCAGATTTATCACCATCTCTTTTAAGTTTAAATTTTTGATTTTACCTTTTCGATTGCACCGCGCAATTATGAATTCTGATATCATGTTAAAATGGTTCATTTTTTCTTCATCAAAAAAACCGTATTTGGATGTTGCCATATAAACAACAGGCTCAAATGGTTTATTCGAAGGCTTTTTCGGGGCAAAATGGCAGTTAAGAATACTCAATCCCTTAGGAAGGTGAATGTTTAATCCGTTTATGATGGTTTGCGGTTTTACGTTGTCATGTACGGACAAATAAAATATTTCATTCAAACTCTCTAAGCCGATGGGAAGCGCATCCTCAAAGGATATCAAGGGCTTCGGATGAAACCCCTCTGAATATTTAACAGGGATGCCGGAACGTCGGATCGCACGAATGAAAATTTTAACCATTTCAAGATGCCCAAAATATTTTGCCTGATCCAGCTTAGAAAATGATATCTTTAATTTTTTATAACCTTTTGGTTTATGGCCGTCTTGCGTAAAATTTTTGACCCTATTTTCTTTACAGTCGTCAAATACCCTGGGTTCAATAGTTTCAAAATCACACGCCCCGCATTGGTTACAAATGCCGTTTCGACAATCGATGGTGTACACACCGTCCGTGGCTTTATTCCACTCGCTTATTAAATAATCTTTCGAAACCATGGTATCAATATGATCCCATGGTAACGGTTCGATAGCATGTCTAACACGTGTTGTAAAAAAATCAATATCAACGCCTTCATCTAAAAAAGACGCTTCCCACGACCGATATCTAAACTTATCGCTCCAGCCGTCAAATTTACATCCTTTGTTGTATGCAGTTACCAACAAACGGTTAAGACGCCGGTCTCCCCGTGCCCAAAGTCCTTCTATAATACTTACTTCTGGATTCTGCCACTTAAATCGAACTCCTGGT
>DNGT01000286.1:3545-5423 GCA_003486165.1 Desulfobacteraceae bacterium | reverse complement strand
GAAAAAAATCACAACCAGCCTCAGACCGACGACATCTCGCACATGAGCATGTATTTGCATTTCGGTCAGATCTCTCCACTCTATCTGGCGCTCAGGATCATCAAAGCGGATCATCGTCTGGATTCGGCCAAGACCGCATTTTTGGAAGAATTAATTGTACGGCGGGAACTGGCCGCCAACTTCGTTTACTACCATCGGGACTATGATAATTTCGATTGNNAAATATACCGGATTCATGCACAACCACATGCGGATGTACTGGGGGAAAAAAATATTGGAATGGTCATCGTCACCGGAACTGGCATTTCGTAACACCTTGGCCATCAATAACAAGTATTTTCTGGATGGCCGAGATCCGAATTCCTATGCTGGAGTGGCGTGGATTTACGGGGTGCACGATCGCGCATGGCCCCAAAGACCGATTTACGGCAAGGTTCGCTGTATGATGGCCTCGGGATTGGAGCGCAAATGCGATGTCCACGGGTATGTGGACAAAGTCAAGAAGTACGTTCGAAAAGCCGGAGATACGATGTAACATCCTAAAATAAAAATTGATAACCAAAACAATAATTAAAGGGCACTGGCCATGATACCGGAATCTCGAACCCTGGAACCCTGTATGTTAAGCCCTGATCCCTGACTTCTGACTTCTGGTCTCAGGTCTCTGGCCTCTGATCCCTAAACTAATAGAGGGCGGCAAATAAAATATAATGAACGAAGACCTATTAGAAAAACTTCTGGAAGCATGGGGAGCAAATAAAGATCCGAAATACAGGGAATACCCCATCCCTGTTTTGGTGTCGCTCGGTTTCAAGACAGGACACCAGTGGGCAAGCAAACAAAAAAGAGATGATCTGCTTTCACGATTCGAAGAATTCTACAAAGACTGGGTCAATGATCAACTCACCAAGCAAAGATACCACATGCTGTATGAAGAATTGAACCCTCCATCGATTATCTCTGAAATGCCCGATACGATGAATCAGGCGCTTGAGGATCCCAAGGTTGCCGAAGCCATGCTGGAGAACTATCACCTGTTTGAAAACGGAATTGTCTGGGGCCTTATGTCGGTAATAAGGCGTATAATTATGGATGATGAGTTATCATAGTCAAAAACGATTTTTAAGAATGACACAGTGGCTGAAAAGCAAGATTGAATGACCGNNTATGTTTTGTTATCATATTTTCATTTGCTTTTCTTGATATTGCTTTCGCGGATTATCCGGACGGGGTTTATGATGTTCAAAGAGTTATTGACGGAGATACCTTTGAATTAACTGATGGTACCACTGTCAGATTAATCGGGATAGATGCTCCGGAAGCAGGAGAAATCTGTTCGGCACAAGCAACTCAAAAACTCACATCATTAATTGCGGGGGAAACTGTATATTTAGAAAAAGATGTTTCAGAAACAGATAGTTACGGAAGACTTTTAAGGTATGTTTATGTGAATGACATCTTTGTCAATCTTGAACTTGTATATTATGGTTACGCATATGCCGTTTCATATCCTCCTGATGTTGCATATGCCTCTCAACTGGCTGATGCAGAAGAAGATGCCATAGACAACGACAGGGGGTGCCTCTGGGAAATAATTTGCACAGACGATGATGAACACTCCCATTGGATTGTGGCAAGCTGTTTCATAGCCACCGCAGCTTATGGCTCTCCAGTTGATCCGTATGTCAAGATACTGCAAAAGTTCAGAGACAAACATTTACTGACCAATAAAATAGGCCTGAAATTCGTCCGTCTTTACTATTCTTACTCACCTGTTATAGCCGGGTATATTTCAAAACATGATTCTCTCAAAGTAATTACCCGGCTGAGCCTGTTACCTGTTATAGGATTGAGTTGGGTGATTTTAAAATTCGGCCC
>DNGT01000286.1:0-3498 GCA_003486165.1 Desulfobacteraceae bacterium | reverse complement strand
ATAATGTTCTGATTCAGCGCGGCAATAATCTAAAATGTTTTTAGTCAGTCCTCGCGGAGCGATGATAAACACGATAATCAGAATTAAGGCTGGGGAAAACTTAATATGTTAAGAACGTCCCCTATATTCATTAATCTATCGTTTTGCTCTGATATGACAAGGTACATGGTAACTCCCTCTTAAAAGAGGCGCTAAATTTTTCGAATATTTATTGCGAAAAATATCCGCAAATTGCTTTTACGGGGTTGCCCCCCAATCGGCTTAACATTTTCACTCATAAAGCCTGTTTCAGCTAGCGTTGAAAATTGACTTTTAAATGAAAACAACTTGACCAAGAATTATTTTCACTGTACACTACCTTTCAGCAAATGCTGAAAGGAGCTTTTATAATGAAAATATCCAGTGAAACACTTGAAAAAAGCGCCGAAAATGCGTTGTTAACATGTCTGTCAAAAGTTCCCTTTCTAAGGATCAACAATATCCGAAAAGGACCTGGGATTGGAGATCACAGGCCTGATTTGTTGGTAAAACTATCACTGGAGGGTATTGAAAAGGAATTGTTGGTCGAGATTAAAAGCAACGGCCAGCCACGTCGTGCACGTGAAGCCGTTAATCAGCTTTTAAGATATCAGACGGTTTTCCCAAGAGCTTATGGAGTCTTTGTGGCACCGTACATTTCTCCAAAGGCATCTGAAATCTGTATAAAAGAAGGAATAGGTTATGCAGATCTTTCTGGAAATTGCCGTTTGTGTTTCGAGCAGGTATTCATCGAGCAGACAGGTAATCCCAATGTGTTTGCTAAAAAGCGAGATTTGCGCTCGCTGTATTCGCCGAAGGCTGAAAGAGTTTTGAGGGTTCTTCTGAGCAAACCTGAAAAAATTTGGAAAATGAAGGCGTTGGCGGATGAAGCTGGCGTCAGTTTAGGACAGGTGGCAAACGTTAAGAAACTGCTTAATGACCGTGAGTGGATACAAACGTATCGAAGTGGTTTTTCATTAGTTGCTCCTGAACAGCTTTTAAACGAATGGACTGAAAATTATACGTATCAAAAAAGTGGCATTTGCAATTTGTATTCACTCAAGAGTGTTCCTGAAATAGAAGTGAGCATCGCTGAAGTTTGCCGTCAAAGAAAATTGAAATATGCTTTAACCGGATTTTCCGGTGCGGCGCGACTCGCTCCGGCTGTAAAATATCAAAGGGTCTTTGTCTATATTGATGAGGCAGAAGAAGATGTTGTCGAGCTAATGAATTTTAAAGAAGTTCAAAGCGGTGCGAATGTAAGCATACTAACACCTTATGATGAGGGAGTTTTTTATGGTGTCCTTGAGATTGGTGGCGTAAAAATCGCTTCGCCAATCCAAATTTATCTCGATCTTATGGGCTTTCGCGGAAGAGGTGAAGAAGCTGCCAAGGCACTCTTTAAACAAACAATCAGACCAAAATGGTAACTAAAAAAGACTATACCGCTGAAGCTGTTGAAGCGGCTCGTTCAGTATTAATTGAATTGACACACTTGCTTGGAGAATATCGAGACCACATTGTCGTTGTCGGGGGATGGGTTCCGGATCTTCTTTTGGGTAATAAAAAAACACCGCATGTCGGCAGTATGGATGTGGATCTGGCTCTCGATCACAGGAGTCTTAGAGATGAGGGGTACAAGACCATTCGAAAGTTACTTTTAGACAGAGGATATGAGGAAGGAGAGCAACCGTTTGCTTTCAAACGTAAAATAGAAGGTAAAGAAGGAACTGTAGAGGTTGATTTTCTTGCGGGCGAGTATGGCGGTACCAGTAAAGGGCGNNCTATGGCATTACACGACCGCATAAAAGAAAAGGATGCTTGGGATATATATTATTGCATTCAGAACTATCCGGATGGGATTGATGCGCTGGCTGAAGAATTTAAACCACACATCGAACACGGTTTGGTAAAAGAAGGTTTAGAAAAAATAAAGGATAAATTTGCTTCTGAAAAACATATTGGTCNNTGAAATAAAAAACTTGAGGTCACAAATTGTGACCTCAAGTTGGGGCGGTGCCAGATATTTATCTACAATATTTCCGGAAAAGGAAAGCTTAATGAAAAAAGGTTTGATGATCCCTGATAGACGTATTGAAAAGAAGATTCTTTTGATTAGAGGTCAAAAGGTTATTATTGATGCTGATCTTGCCGAGCTCTATGGAGTTACTACAGGTAATCTGAATAAAGCCGTGAAACGCAACATTGAGCGTTTCCCAAATGATTTTATGTTTCAACTGACATCAGAAGAGTATAAATCTCTAAGATTCCAATTTGGAATCTTAGAGAAAGGCCAGCATTCAAAATATCTACCTTACGCCTTTACAGAACAGGGCGTAGCCATGCTATCGAGTGTGTTGAGGAGCAAACGTGCAATTGAGGTAAACATAGCCATTATGCGTGCGTTTGTCCAACTTAGAAAAACATTGGATTCTCATGCTGAATTAGCAAGAAAACTATCTGATTTGGAGAAGCGTTTTGAAAGCCATGACGAACAAATACAGGCCATATTCGAAGCGATTCGTCAGCTTATGGCACCACCTGACAAACCTAAGAAAAAATTGGATATACGGTGAGAGAAAAACAGAAAACATACGCCAATAAGATGAAAAACTAAACACCCTGCCCGTAGGGCGTGTGGTTTATCCTTTCTGACCACTCAACAGAAAGGATAAAGAAAAAAACCCTCTGCGTTTTCTGCGACTCGAGCGAGTTTAGGGAGCCCCGCTTTACGGGACAGGCAAGGCGGTGAATAAAATCTGTGTCTGATTAGATAAAAAAAGGATTTGCAAAAATAGAAAATGGATTATGAAGTCAAATCAATTGAGATGAAAGACGAGTTCAAGAATTGTCCGGAGTGCGGGTACAAAGACGGGTTCCACAATATGTTCAAAAAGGACGGCGATACAACCCGATGGCTTTTTATCTGCCCGAACTGTCACAGCATCTTCGATATCGGCTTTACAGTATAGCTGTAGAAAAATTATAAATTAATCTGGAAAGATAGCTACTTTTTGGTATTGTGATGAGAACTTATAGTTTTTAAATGAGCTCTTTTTTCCAGAACTTTTCTAAAAACGGATAGAGGATCTTTCATCCCTTCGGCTTCTGCCTCACTGAATGCAGAAAGGATCTTTTCGAGGAGTTCTGAGCGACCTTTTATTCTACGCAGTGTCATTTGTATCGGGCTTTTTCATTATTTGAAAATCATCGTGTTATTTCTGAATGGGTGATTCTTATTCTTACAATATAGCATGGAGTATAATGAACTGTCGAGGATTCATACGTGTCACTTTTGCAAATGCTGGTAAGTGGTCAAGATTAGATAATATTTTTATAGATACAATTTGATCGGTCTACCCATAAGCCTCAAAAAAAGATCAGGATGCACCCCACTCGCGGTAGGATATTAATCTCATTTATTGAAAATTGCACATATGCAATCGGGGCCAAGATGGTTAAGTAGCGCAGGGGAGTTTC
>DNGT01000097.1 GCA_003486165.1 Desulfobacteraceae bacterium | reverse complement strand
ATCGGCTGGTTTAAATTTATTTAACCTGAACTCTGATACCGAAATCCATCTTTACCGCTTGATTCAGGAAGGTCTAAACAATATCCGCAAACATGCCGATTCCGACAAAGCCATCGTCAGGCTTTTGGGTGTATTCCCGAATATTATTCTTCGCATAGAAGACACCGGAAAAGGTTTTGATGTCAAGGCACGGGAACTTGCATTGGGTGATGAGAAACGGATGGGACTTCGTAGCATGAAAGAAAGAGTCAATCTGCTTGGAGGGCAAATGACCATTCAATCGAATCCGATGAAAGGCACTAAAATTTATATAAAAATACCTTTTCAGGAGCAGAATCGTGAGGCAGAAAAAACGCATATTAATCATTGACGACCATCCCCTCTTTCGGGAAGGTCTTAAGAAGATTATCGGAAACAATCCCGAGTATGACATCGTCGGGGAAGCAGGTACCGGGAGTCAAGGGCTTCAAATGGTCAAAGAATTCAAGCCCGATCTGGTCTTGTTGGATGTGGGGCTGCCGGATGTAAAAGGACTTGTTTTGATCGGTGATATCTTGAGATGTTCCCCCAAAATCCGCATCATGGTTGTCAGTATGCATTCTAAAATAGATTATATCGTAAAAGCATTTCAGGCTGGTGCCATGGGTTATCTGGCAAAGGAGTCGGCTGCGGATTTGCTTTTAGAAGGAATTGAGTATGTGTTAAAGGGACAATATTTTATGGACACCTCGGTTTCCCATCAGGTGGTTAAAAAACTCGTCGGTTTGCCTGATAAAGAGGTAACCATTTCGGGTACCGACTATGACCTGCTGACCGCTCGGGAACAGGAAGTCATGGGCCTTTTGGCCGAAGGACTGTCTACAACCCAGGTTGCAGATAAACTTTTCATCAGCCCCAAAACAGTTGAAAACCACCGTCACAGNNCTCGTTATTGGTTTGAAAGAAATATTATTCATAGCTCTATTTAACAAATAAAAACACCCCGACCGTTAAGATATATAAAACCTCAACAATCTCATCTCAAAGTGACGGATATCACACAATCATTGACTCCAAATTGAACGTCTCGAATCAATTGGAGTCCTATCAGATCGTCAGAATTTATCCTCAGTTTTGTGGGAGGAATTCCCGCATAGGAAATTTCCCCAGAAAAAATGAAGCTCTGCCCCTATGGACAAAAACAGCAAAGTAGATAATAGATAATTCATCAATCTGTTTAAGCTGATTTCTCTTTTTATACCCCCGGGAACAGAGGATTGTTGTAAATGTCGGTAGATGTATATGGCAGACAATTTGGACAATAAATCGAAAGGCCATTCCCTGGATTTAACATGCCTCATTCGAAGCATTCAGCACATCGAGGGAAACCCGGAATGTTTTGGCAAATCAGACGAAAACTGTGATCGGGAAGACTGCTTCTGGCGTGAATACTGNNAAACAAGCTTCAGGTCAGAAGCCTTTATCCACTTATTTTCGTTCCATTGAGGTGGTTCATTTAAGGAGGTATGAGATGTCAAAAGCCAAGTCAAAACAAAAAATTAAACGAAGAAGATGGACGTTTTCTTTAAACGCGGCCGAGGCCAAAGAGGTTGTCTTGATGGGCGATTTTAACAATTGGAGTCCGGAAAAGCACCCCATGCAACGGGATGAAAATGGGATGTGGAACAAGGCCGTGATGCTTTCCCCCGGCAACCATGAATACAAGTTTCTGGTAGATGGACAATGGAGAGAAGACCCTCGGAACGACCATCTATGCCCAAACTGTTTCGGAACTTACAACAGTGTTATTAAATTGCCCGAAGCTTAATTTGGCCAAATTCCTTTCTCCAGGGCTGATCGCATCAACATAAGCGTTAGGAGGGACGAACCGGGCAGGATTGAACAGTCCATGCGCCAGACAGCAAGTTGAGCATCGACTTGATCGAAAATATAAAGGTTCGCCACCGATAAGGAGTGACACAATGGCACCAAATTTCAAAATTTATTGTCACCAAAACAGGGATAATCTTCATCTAAAGCTCATGGGAGATTTTGACGGTACATCCGCCTATGAGCTGATCCATGCCTTGGAAAAATATCACGGCAATACCGGAAGGGTTTTTATTCACACTTGCGCGCTTTCTTCCGTTCATCCTTTTGGTCTGGATGTATTTCAAAAAAACTGTTCTATCAAAAAACTNNGGTATAGATCCAAAGGAGCAGCAGATCATGATCAATTCTCCAACCAATCCCCGAGTCTTGATGGTGACCCCTGAGGTTACCTATCTCCCCCACGGCATGGGTCAAAATTTCAATGGCTTAAATGCCAAAGCAGGGGGGCTTGCAGATGTGTCGGCAGCATTGATCAGTGCATTGTACCATCAAGGTGCCGATGTCCACGTAGCCCTCCCGGACTATCGATCCATATTCAACGGTAATTCGTCTCCACTTGTTAAAACAGAGCTCAGTAAAATAAGAAACAGCGTCCCGAATGAAAGGATTCATCTGGCGCAGGACAGGGCTTTTTTCTATCTGAATCATATCTATTCCGGTAATGAGTCTGAAAACGTTAAAATCTCACTGGCCTTCCAGCGCGAAGTGATCAACAATATTGTTCCCAAAGTTCAGCCGGATTTAATCCATTGCAATGACTGGATGACCGCCCTGATTCCAGCCATGGCCAGACAATTGGGTATTCCCTGCCTGTTTACCGTCCACAATATCCATACGGTTAAAAGCACGCTTTCCGAAATCGAAGACAGAGGTATCGACGGTGCTTTGTTCTGGCAGAATCTTTATTTTGAGAATTATCCGAACACTTATGAACAGACAAGGGATGCGGTTCCTGTAGATTTCCTTGCCAGCGGTGTTTTTTCAGCCCATTTTGTAAATACTGTAAGCCCGAGATTTCTGAAAGAAATAGTCGAAGGCCGACACGGATTTGTGAAAAGCTGCATGCAGCAAGAGCTGGCCAACAAACTTAATGCAGGATGCGCTCTTGGGATCCTGAATGCTCCCGATCCATCTTATCACCCATCCATTGATGAGAATCAGCCCTGCATGTATTCTGCAACCAACCATGTTTTAGGGAAAAAGACCAATAAGCGGATATTTCAAAAAAATTTGGGCTTGATCCAGGATACACAGGCGCCCATCTTTTTTTGGCCTTCCCGTCTGGACCCGGTTCAAAAAGGATGCCAGTTGCTGGCTGATATACTTTATGATGTCATCGCCCGTTATTGGAAACAGAATATAGAAATTGTTTTTGTGGCAGACGGGGAATTTCAAAGGCATTTTAAAAACATCGTTCGTTTACATAATTTATCAGATCGTGTGGCAATATGCGGCTTCAACGATCGTTTGGCCCGCCAGGCCTATGGGGCGTCGGATTTTGTGTTAATGCCTTCAAGCTTCGAGCCCTGCGGCCTTCCCCAAATGATCGGGTCCATATACGGTGTCCTTCCGGTGGCTCACGATACCGGGGGCATTCACGATACGGTCACACATTTGGACGTGTCTAAAAATACGGGCAACGGATTTCTGTTCAAAACATTCGATTCTGGCGGTCTGTCCTGGGCCATTGATCAGGCCATGCAGTTTTATATGACCTCCCCAGGTATAAAAAAACGGCAGATCCGTCGAATAATGACAGAAAGCGCCGCTAAATTCAATCATCAGGTCACCGCCCAACAATACATCGATATTTATGAAAAGATGCTCCGGCGGCCCCTCGTATACCGGCAGGATATCGATTCTTCTGATATCCATAAAATTTCAAGTCAAAAAGGTTATCATAAACCAGACAAAAAAGATCCGGCAGCTGACAGCATTCCATTGGAACGCCCGGACGGACAGAACATTATCCGTTTCCCAAAAATAAAGGGGGATGTTGAAAAACAGCAACCAAAAATACATCAGGTAAACAAATAGCAGAGCTGAAGGGGAGTTTCGTTTAATTAGTAACCGATGTCTAATACCTTTATCAGTTCCTTGTATTCAATTGCCATGTAATCTTTTAGATCTATCATGGAATAATTTATCAGTTTCTTGAGACCTGCCAGTGATCGGGCGGGTTTTTGTGCAAAATTCCGTGCCGTATCTACTGCGGCTTTTTCAAGTTCTTCCCGAGGGACGACCTTATCTACAATACCCAGTTTCATGGCTTCATCCGCGGTGATATCCTTGTCGGACAACAGAATTTCCAAAGCCTTGCTCCGACCTAAGCGCCTTGAGAGAAAAAAAGCGCCGCCGCCGATAGGTACCAGTCCCAGTTTTTGGTAAGGATTTTGAAAAACCGTGTTGTCAGCAATGATCCTATAGTCACAGGCAAGGCTGAAGTTTAAAAATAGCGATATTACCTTCCCGCAGTTCGCATGCACCACGATTTTATTTAATTCAACTATCCTTAAAATGATTTGAGTAAAAACATTATGCAATCTGTGAACATCCTTGTCATACGATCTCGAGGATAAGGCCCGATGATAAAAATCGAAATATTCTTCACTTCCCTTACCCTCCGGAAAACTCATAAAAACGACGATTTTGATAGAATCTGTTATCGAAACCTGGTCAAGATAATCTATCACCTTATCTCTTTCACTTAAATCAGTTGCGCGAAAAAGAAGATTTTCTTTTAACCGGAGTATGACGATTTCATCGAGCCTTTCTGCTGTAAAGAATTCACATTCTTTATTAAGATCGACTTTTTTTGCCATGTTGTAATCGCCTTTTTTAAAAACATATGGCAATGATTTTTCACTGTCCACACCAGGTGAAAACACTACCATGTTATGGGTTTACATAAAAATTAGGGTGCGAAACTCGAGTCAAAATTTTACAAACATAATAAAGCGTGATATCAGAGAATGCCAATTAAAAAAGGAGCAAGAACCGTACCAATTAAACACCCTTTTATCCATTGTCTAAGTTAAACGTATATGAAGCGTTGGTAGTCTTTTAAAAGCTTTTATAATTCAGACATATAGTTATACTTCCTCTTTTTTATCATCGCTAAAAATCCCTTGGAAAACAGCGCTGTCTTCATCAAAAAAACTATTCATAAGATCCTATATTATATCGACAGCGTATTTTGCTTTTACAATTTGTAAAAAATACTGACATCAAATCTTTTTCTTCCAGAAAGAAACATCGATGAAGTTTTAAAAATAATCAGATTTTTCAGAGAGTTATTTTCACCACTTTCAAAACCTTTTTTTGGCATACCTTTTGCCGTTTAAATGATTGACTCAAATTTTTTATCCTTTCGCTAAAAAAGATCTCCGGCTGGGCAACAGCCCTTAAAGGATTGAATAATGCTAAGCAATATAGGAAAAATTGATCGGCTAATTCGCACTGCGGTGGCGTTTGTCATTGTCTTTGCCAGTATTTATATTGGTGGGTGTTGGGCGATTTTGGGTATTGTTATTCTTTTGACTAGTATTATCGGTTGGTGTCCGATTTACGCCTTGTTTCGGCTGTCTACCACCAAAGAGCAAGAAGAAATACCACCGGACACATCGGGTGAACATGAGCCGCGCCGTGGACCAAGACGATTGTTAAAGTAAAACCTGTCGTTGCATAAAAAATATGCTCAAAACATAGGTCTTGTTTTTTGATAATCGTTTAAAAAGATCGTTTTTCCGACGTCTTACGAAACCGCCAATTTTACATTCTGTTAAAAAAACTGACGCCAATTTTATTGTCGCCTCATAACACACCCCCCCATTTTTTTCGAAATTATCCCTTTATCTCGGACTGTTATAACGTTTCCATGGAGATGATGCATATTGGCATAACCATTGCTTTAAACGAAGTTGTATAAGACATCGTGAAACTGGTGAAAGTGATCATGATGTGCCATTTACTTTAGCTGATGGTGNNTGTTTAACATCTATGTAACGGCGTTATCAAAGGAGACTTGTCATGTATAATAAAATACTGGTGCCTCTGGATGGTTCGAAACGAGCAGAAGCAGTTTTGCCCCATGCAGAGGAAATGGCGAATCGATACGGCGCTGAAGTAATTTTTCTTCGTGTTGAGGAATTGTATGTCATGCTAGAGTGGGATGAGGTCGTAGATCTGGCAAAATGTCACGAAAAGTTTGATACGCGAAAGAAAGCGTCGGAATCTTATCTGGCCCAACTTGAAACAGAATTTCGAGATAAAGGTATTCAAGCAGACGCACGTGTTGTGTATGGTCCGGTGGTGAAGTCGATATTAACCACCGCCGAAGAAATGGATGTGGATATCATTGTAATGGCCAGTCACGGTCTTAGCGGTTTGCCGCGAACCTTTTATGGCAGTGTCACTGCAGGTGTACTGCAAAAAATTGACCGTCCATTGCTGATCATCAGAACCCGAAGAATCAAATAGGAAACACGCACCTGATTTTTGAACTGCAACAGCGAGCGCATTCCCCGCAGCTTGTTGGAG
>DNGT01000033.1 GCA_003486165.1 Desulfobacteraceae bacterium | reverse complement strand
GGGAATTTTATCAACGGTGAGCTGTATGGAAGAGTAACCTCGGCATCCATAGGCATGTATTTTCCACTTGCACCCGGTCAAAACCTCAGACACCCCTCACAGCTTTACGAGGCTTTTTTCGAAGGAATTGTTCTGTTTATTGTGTTGTGGACTTTAAGAAAATTAAAAACACCCAAAGGGGCCATGCTCTCCTTTTATATCATCGGCTATGGTTTTGTCCGGTTTTTTATAGAATTTTATCGTCAGCCAGATCCCCAGCTAGGTTTTGTTTTTATGTCATTTTCCATGGGCCAGTTGCTGTGCGGCTTGATGATGGTCTGCGGTGCGGCTTTGTACGTTTATCTGTCTCAGGCTGAAAAACGGCGAACGAATCTTTTGCAACATGAATAAGGTAGTGCAAAAAATTCTGGCCCATATTAGATTCAGCAACGCATTAGAAAATAGATAACCGCAAATAGACGCAAATGAACATAAATATTATTATTTTAATTTGTGTTCATTCCGTGCTTTCCTTTATCCTCTTTCCTCTTTTCTCTTTCCTACTTCTGGTATTATTCGGTCATTATCCCTTTAACCATAGAAGTGATTTCATTTGGCATCAGCATCAGTTCCTTTAAACATTCTGCCCATAAAAAACGGGTCGTCAAAGTTGCGCCTTCCCACGAAGGCAACTGCATGACGGCCCCACTGTCGCATGGCCCCCGGAGAAAAAACGCCCGTGGTCCAGAGGATAAATCGTTCCAACCTTTCGCTCTCAGGGACGATGCTATCCTGTTTGAACATGCTCTTTCGATGATCTCTTGAATAGGGAAGACTTATGAGTTGGTTATAGTCTGCAAGTGAATAAACCGTCTTTTCAGCCTGGGATTCGTGTGGTGAGGGGTAAAGGTGCTGAACGAAATGGGTTCGGCTCTCCATGGNNGGGTCGGGATGGAAACCAGATGATATAGTTAAGTTGTGTTAGAATTTCTTTTCCGAAGCGTGTATAGGAAAGCAGCGTGTACGTCAACGGGTGGTCGGTATCGACCTTGAGAACACCATTGCCGGTCCAAATGGGTGCCCCTATTCGATCATAGTCTCCTTTGAACTGGATTTCCCAGACAGGAGCCCATATCTGGAAAAGAGTCTCCCGCTCCTCGGGAGAGTATATGGGAATGCCTAATGCATCGCGCTTGGCCGGTTTAACGATTTGACCGGTGGGTGACATATAAAACGGTTTTGCCGGAAAGTAACGGATCGTTTGCCAACCGACCGGAGGCTCGACTGAAAAGGTTTTATGCACCTCGGCATGCCATTTGGACACACCACGAGAAACAAACAAACTGGTCAGTGGGTATAGACCCAAAACCCTGCGAGAGGGAATATAATCGTCGGGGACTGAGACACTTTTATGCAACTTCTTCTGATTTTGGACATTCTGAAAATCCACGGCTTTCAAAATGTCGCCGCAGGTTGCAACTTCACGGTAAAGTCCGACTCTTTTGTTTACTGAATCCAGGGAAGCAACCGCCGAATGGGGCAAGTTCGCAATTTCGAATTTGCGTGCATCTTGATCGATTGCCTGCATTCGGTCCACCCACTCAGCAAAAGCGGCTTTTTCGTCAACCTCCTCCCGAAACGAGGCGATGAACCGATTCACTCTTAAGTATGGATAATCTTTCACCCGGAAAACACCAGGGTCAAGAACCTCAGCTTCCTCAATTCGTTGATCAAGTGATGCGAAAAAATCCGCACAACTGCCGACTGCCCCGGATTGGCCAATATGAACCGATCGGGTTGGCAGAGGTACCATTGCGCATCCGGCCCATAAGAGCATCAATATAAAGAACAAAAATATGTACTGCGGAATTGAATACCTTGAGTTATTCATACCTTTCCATTTTTATTTAAAATTTTTATCGTGATATCGATTTTTTAAGTTCAGAATTGTTTTCTGCTCCCAATGGGCGGTGTATGACAAAAAATCCTTCATTCCCCCTCCCCAGGGATAGTTGGCCCATAAGGAGGACCCCAAAAAATCGAAATACGCCACCTGTGTAACTTGGGTTCCTTCTGGAACAGACTTCAATTGTATGTACCCATAATGGAATTTCTGTCTGCACTGTTCCGGATTCAAAAGAACAAAATCCAACCGTTTCGCCTGTGGGAAAACTGTAGTCTGCCATCTGAAAACCACGTCTGGGCCATTGGTATATTTGTCTTCGGTAATAACCTCATTTCCATTCCGTGCAATAAAATGATGTTCCTGAATATATTTATTTTCAACTAAAAAATTGTTATCAAAATCTGTTTTGAATCCCCAGAAAACATCCATTTGAACTTCAACAAGATAGACAAGTTTATAGGCTTTACCCCCCCGTCTGTCCGGTGCTATCTGATAAATGGATATGCCGTCGCTTCCTGATGAATTTTGTTCATTTTGCATAGCAGCCGAATAAGAAATCGGCAAAAAACAAAACAAATTTATGACCAAAATCATTGTTGGTAAAGGGATAAATATGCGTGACGTCGAATGTGTCAAAAAAGTTCTCCCTCCACTCACTCGGCAATCGTATCTTCATCTATTTTTTGTTAACAATGCGGATCTTATTTTCTTAAGGATAAGAATTTCATTTTTAAAGTAAAGCAAAAAACACTGAGGTTGTTAATTTTGGGTGACGACTGCGGCTTTTCTTTCAAGCTCTTTTTGACCCTAAAACCACGTTATATGCATTTTAATCAATTTTAAATTGGAGACGTTAAAGGTTTTCCGGAAGATTTCTATGTGTTCGGGGACCAATGAATAAATGTTTTTGATGATGTTAATCTATCCATTGATGTTGAGATTTAGGGGCGTCTTGGAATTCTAATGGGCATTCTACGGATTCTATTACAACCAATAAGTCTAATTTTCCTATAACACACTGAAGTTAATGTTTAAAAACATTTTCACTCTTCTATATTTGATACAATTAAGACACAGACCATTGATAGATAGTTTTTAATGCAGGTACTTTTCAAAATACCTTCAAATGATTATTTTAAAAATTCTTAACTCATAAAAATAGGAAAAAACAGAAATGGCGGAAAGAATAAAAACAAAGGTTTTGGATGTAAAGGAAGAGNNGGCAGGTGCTTTTTTTGTCATTCCGTCCATTTTCATCCTGTTCGCCCTGAGTTATACCTATGCCGCCTACGGCACGGTTTCTTGGGTGGCGTCCATATTCAATGGTCTGAAGGCCGCCATCATGGCGATTGTTGTGTCAGCGGTGATCAAAATCGGCAAAAAAGCCCTTAAGAACGGAATCATGGTGAGCATTGCCGTGATCTCCTTTATTGCCATCTATTTCCTCAAAATCCCGTTTCCGATTATTGTGCTCGGTGCCGGTCTTATCGGACTTATTGGCAGCTATTTAATACCTGCGAAATTCGATGTCATAAAAGGTAAGCCTGCCATGGATTTCGACGCTGGATATGTCCAGATTTGTGAAGATCCGGTGGAATGTCACGTTAAAACTTCTACCAAGAGAAATATCCTTCTGATTGTTGTATTTGTTATGTTGTGGTTTGTTCCTGTGATAATGCTGCATGCCTTCCTGTCCAATCGGGTTTTTTTTACAGAAGCAATGTTTTTTACTAAAGCAGCCTTTTTGACCTTTGGGGGAGCATATGCAGTTTTGGCCTACATTGCCCAGGCGGGCGTTGAGCATTATTCCTGGCTGACAGGCCCTCAGATGATTGACGGGCTCGGATTGGCCGAAACCACGCCTGGACCCTTAATCATGGTGGTTCAATTTGTCGGATTTATGGCGGGCTGGAACCACTCGGGCGGCTTAAGCCCTCTCATAGGTGGATTGATCGGATCTTTGGTAGCAACCTATTTTACATTCCTTCCGTGTTTTTTATTTATATTTCTTGGCGGTCCCTATATCGAAAAATTTCGTGACAACGCCAAACTGTCCTCCGCCCTTTCGAGCATCACTTCCGCTGTTGTGGGGGTTGTTCTCAATCTGGCCGTTTGGTTTGGGCTGCACTTGCTAATCCCTCACGATGGGAGTTTCAATTGGTTTGCGGCCGCCATCGGATTAGCTGCATTCACATCGATACAGTGGTTTAAAATCGGCATGATTACTGTAATCGCTGCCTCGGGTGTGATTGGATTCCTCTGGTACCAGATCATTCCTCTATTATGACTTTCTCAATGGAACTGGGAGGTAAACACGATGGCTGAGTCAATATCAGTGAAAGAGCTTCAAAAGATTTTAAGGGTCCGATCCCAGAGGGTGAAGTAGCGAAGATCACATTAGAAGCCATCTCAATACTTCAGGACGGTTATAATATTGCTTAAAAAATATTTAAAACTGCACATAAAATTGTGCATTCTATTTACTCTATCATCATAACTAAATGATAAAATGAGATTTAACCTTCTGAATATCTAATAAATCTTAATTCACAATTCAAGGTTTGACTCCATCCATTTCTAGCCATAAACGAAACCTGAGGCCAATTCTTATTTTATGCATATATTATAAAAACGAAAAGGGCAAACCCTCTAAGGATTTGCCCTTTCAAAATAACGATATCCCAAATATTTCATAGTGCAACCAGCCAACTTGCTTTATTTCAACTATCAACTATTGTTTTTATGCCGATAATTATCTCGGTGTCGATTCAACCTCTATTCTAAGTAAGTTATTGGCTGATTTAAATATTTTCAATCCGAGGAGCAATACAATGACACCAAGTATGAAATACAATGGTTGCAAAAAATTACGCAGACCAACAAACCAGACTTCGATTGTCATATAGAGAATTAAGCATATACCCAACAGCGCGGCCATACTGCCGGAATATCCCTTACGCAAAAAGGTCACCGTGCCGGACACAACATAGCCAAACCCGATAACGATCATCAGAACTAGACCAGGGAAAAAATAGTTTGTGAAAGGCGAATTAATTAGCCACTCTATAGGGAAGTCAGGTAAACCACTAGGGTTTGAAACCAATCTTAACCCACCGGCAATGGCAGTAATGCCAATGAAAGTCTGAATCACAGCTAAAAAATATACCATCAATTTGTTTTTATTATTCGCATTCATGACATAACTCCTTTTCAGTTTAAATTTGCTACAACCTACTATTTGGCTGTTGAATAAATCCTTATGTCAGACAGCCTTCCTGAAATTTTAAATTTTTTAAAATAGATCATATCCATTATTTTAGTGCTTGCTAATTGGAATCAAATTATGGAACGAATGTAAGTCTTAAAATTTCCCTTTTTTGATTTTAGATGAAACGCAATATACTCATTTAAATATTTAGGATCGATTGAAATTACCCTGTTTATTATTAACGGAGCATACAACGCTAAGAAGGAAGAATCCGAATATTAGAGGATTTGGGAAGTCGTTGTTGTTCGATTACACGTTAATATTTTTTTTTGTTAAAGTTCCAATTGAGACGCATAAAATATCCTACAAAGTGGTATATATCATGTCAATCATTATTTCACTATGTGGTACATAGTATTGATTTGATGAAAAGAGAAATCCAATATGTAATATTATAAATAACCCCTGGTTTAGGGCAAACCAGGGGCAAAGGTGGGCGGTTCAGTTGATGACAGGAACCGCTTAAAAGTGGTTTAGCCAAAGAGGATTTGGCTATTTATAATTTATAATACCACTTTGTAATATGTCAATAGGGGATATGTCTCATTTTATTGGGTAAATATCCTAAACGTATAGTGAACAACCCCACGGGATAGTCGTTTACGGCTGAAAAGGACGTCCCTATTCCCTGCCCGTGGATAAACTCAGGGAAAAAGCGAGGGGCATGATTTACGATGAGATGACTACACTTTAAATTTCCAAAAATGGATTTCCCCCTTTTTAAAAACGATATCCCAAATATTTTAGACCTCTGATATTTACACTTTAATTGCAG
>DNGT01000100.1 GCA_003486165.1 Desulfobacteraceae bacterium | reverse complement strand
GCCATCCCCGCCGCCTGGCCAAAGAAGCCCACGAGCATAAACATCGTTCTCAGACCATAATTAAGGCTGGCAATGCTGCCTCGCGGCAGGTACGAACCGAAAAATCGAAATAAAAATTCCGTTGAAAAGCTCATGGTCAAACCGACCATCAAGGGAAGTGTCACCCGGAGATAGAGCCACAGATCCGGGTGCCTGAAATCAAAGTTTATTGTGAACCGCATCCCGACTTTTTTTGCCCCCCAGACCTGAACCATGAAATTTCCCATAAAGGCCCCGCCCAGAACTCCCCAGGAAAAACCTTCCATGCCGATTCGAGCTCCCAGCAGTACTCCCCCACAAATAATTCCCAGGTTATATATAAGGGGAGACAGGGCCGGTATGAAAAATTTCTCCTTGGCGAACTGAACGGCCATAAGCATACCGCCGGAAAAAAAGAAAAACTGGGCCGGTATGATAATTCTTGTCATTCTAACGGCGCGTTGGATGAGTATGGGATCATCAAGACCCGGAGCGANNGTCACCGAAAGGAATCCGCTGGCAACGATATGATTTAAAATTTCAGGGATGATAAACGCGACCTGATAGGCATCGACTCCCCCGCTGATTCCGCCGATATAGGCAATGACCTGCTCCCGGATAAGACCGGTAAGACGGCTTAAAAAAACCGAAGTCATCATGATCAGGGAAGCCACCCCGACTTTTTTATACATGGATGACATTATCAGTTTTCGTAAGCTTTTGCCAGCATGGGGTTCAGCTCCAAAGCCTTGGAGAAGTACTTGATTTTTGTACGCGTTACGGTACTTTTAAGTCCAAGGTTAAAAAAGTCCATGGCATTTTCGCCATGGACAGGAAGTGTCGGCAGCATAAGGAATATCAGAAAACAGACAACTTTTTTTTGCATGCTCTGACCTTGTTGTTGATGTTATTTTTGAACCATAACATATTTTGATGGATAATCGTAAAAATTTTGATCTTCAATTTTTATATTTTCCCTTCTGGCTGAAAAAGTGAATCCATTCTTGATTCCCCACGATCAATAAGCAATACTTATCCATACAGATTTCTTGACATGCCTTCATTGATAATGTATTTTACTGAAATAATTCGAACTTTGGAGAATGCATATGAACAAAAACGTTTCAATGAGCGCTCAAAAATATTTCAGTCAAAGCAACAGCCGTCTTTGACCCTTATATAAGAATATCTGGGGAGAACCTGAGCTTACAAAGAAATATCTGAGACTGAAATCAAAGTGGGGTCAANNTATGTCATACACGGAAATGCGACAACTCTTGAAAGATTTGGAGAAATGGCAGAAATCCAAGAATGAAAAGAGAAAATACCCTCGGAAATCGACTCTCATAGACATCACCTATTCATCAGATCAAAGGCGTATTTTTGAAGATTTTGTTCGAAATATAAGTGCCGGTGGTCTATTTATTGAAACAAACTTGATTACAGAGCTTGGTCAAAAATTAACAATGACTTTTTCTCACCCGGACTCCGGTGATCCTATCAAGGTATCAGGAAACGTTATAAGGGTCGATTCAAGGGGGATCGGTGTGAAATTCAATAAGCTTTTAAGTGATTTTTAACACATCTTTTCACAGGCAAATGATATCTGTTATTACTTAAAATTTGGGATCATGGCAAAACACAGGTTTTGCCAAGTCCGATTTTCGTGACGAACTCTCAACGGATCCGCCCTTGGTCTCGATTAGGCCAAAAGATTCGTCGCCTCTTTCATCATCCGTCCGATCGGCAAGTTTCGAGGGCACGATCGTTCTGCTTCGTTGAAGTCCAACTGAGCCAAAAGCGTTCTTGTTTGAGCCGGCAACATCTCGAAGGTGGAACGTGCCAGCGTCAAATCTTGGTAAGAGTTAACGTACATGAGGCAGCGCATGACGTCGTTTATCGGCACCTTTATGCCAAGCACTTCTGAACAGAGACGACTGCATCCGGCGCAATAGTCGCTGCAGGTTTTCCTGGCGTATTGGGCCAACAATGCACGATCGGACTGTGAAAGGCGGGTTTGATCCACTGCCGCTGCCGCGTTGGTCGCCATAATGGTGAGATTGGGCATCTGAGAGCAGATGCTGGCGATACGTTTATCTTCCCAAACAGCCATTAGCCTGGCCTGATGGTCTGTAAATCCTTTCTGCATAAAGCGGCCTGCCATCTTTATCTCCGACTCGGAATCGCTCTTGACCGGACCGCCGCCCTGGGTCTTCATGGCCGTGAGACCGATACCTGCCCGGTAGCAGGCCTCAACCGCCGCTTTCATGCGGGGCTCGTGCATCAGGCGGTAGTTGTAGGTAAACATGATGCCGTCTATCCATGGCAGCCGGGCAGCCCCCTCAAGGCAGTCTTCCATGTTGGAATGTGTGCTGAACCCGACCAACCTCAGCTTACCGGCTTTTTTCATGGCTTGGGACCAGGATTCCAGACCGGGGTCCATCTCATCGATACCGCTGATGCCATGCACAAAAAGCAAATCAATGTAATCGGTATGCAGCCGTTTCAGGCACTCTTCAAGCCGGGACGTAAAATCGGTACCCCTTCTCAGCGAAAGCTTGGTCACCAGAAACACTTGCTTGCGGGTATTGGGATTTCGGGCGAACCAGCGACCGATACCCTCTTCGCTGCGGCCGCCGCCGTATCCTTCGGCAGTGTCCCAATAGTCGATCCCCCACTCAAGCGCTTTGGCGAGCATTAACCTATTGTTCAAAATGTCAAACATCCCGCCCAGTGAAAGTGTGGAGACCTTTATGCCCGACCGACCGAAGGGTCTGCGGGGCATCGGCGCCTTGGGAAGGGCGATCTGGGCCGAAGCCTGGCGGGGAAGCCGGAGAGCCGTACCACCTACCGCAGCCCCCAATCCGATGGCC
>DNGT01000255.1 GCA_003486165.1 Desulfobacteraceae bacterium | reverse complement strand
CGGTTCGAACGCTGGAGTATGCCAGCAAAGAAAATGGAATCGTTGTCCAAGGCGAAGGCAGCTGCGATCTGTTTATATACCCCGGATACAGATTCCAAACCGTCGATGCAATGCTCACAAACTTTCATCTTCCCAAATCGACACTTCTCATGCTGGTGTCAGCATTTTCAACCCGAGAAAATGTGTTGAATGCATACAAAACGGCAATAGAAAAACAGTATAGATTTTTCAGTTACGGAGATGCGATGTTCATCGCATAAAGATGGGGTGATGGGTAATAGATTGGTCCCTGAAAAAAATTTATTTCAAAGGAGCTTCAGGTATGATTTAATTTTTGAGTGGAAGCAAAACTCTTGAACACACACGAATTTTTTCCAATACTCATTACCTATTACATAAAAATATCATGTTTAATTTCAACATCGTTGCAGAATCGGAAACCACCCGTGCAAGGGCGGGAATTTTGCAAACCGCCCACGGTGAAGTAGAAACCCCCGTTTTTATGCCGGTGGGAACTCTGGGTACCGTAAAATCACTGTCTCCTGAAGAACTGATCGCCTGTGGTGTGCAGATCATCCTTGGGAATACCTATCATTTATATCTCAGACCGGGCTGTGATGTGATCCGAAAGTTTAACGGTCTCCATGGTTTTATGAGCTGGGACGGCCCTGTTTTAACCGACAGTGGCGGTTTTCAGGTGTTTTCCCTTGCAAAGCTCAGAAAAGTGACCGGCGAAGGGGCGTTATTCCAGTCCCATATCGATGGTTCCCAGCACTTGTTGACCCCGGAGAAGTCCGTGGAAATCCAGTTGTGTCTTGGATCCGACATCGTGATGTGTCTTGACGAATGCATAAAGTATCCTGCTGAAAAAAGTGATGCCCAAAAAGCGCTTGAGCTGACCACACAATGGGCGAAAAGATGCAAGGATGCCTTTAAAAATGAAAAAAACGCCCTGTTTGGTATTGTTCAGGGCGGTATGTTCAAGGACCTTAGAGAAATGTCGGCCCATGATTTGTTGAACATTGATTTTGACGGGTATGCCATCGGCGGACTCAGCGTTGGGGAGCCCAAAGACCTTATGCTTGAAATGGCTGATTTGACCCTGCCGATGCTGCCGGATACAAAACCAAAGTATATCATGGGCGTGGGGACACCTGAGGATATTGTGGCGCTTGTGGCCCTTGGTGCTGACATGTTCGACTGTGTCCTTCCCACAAGGAATGCAAGAAACGGCCAAATGTTCACAACAACCGGCACCATAAATATCTCTAATGCACGATTTAAACATGATATTGATCCCATAGAATCAGGATGCACCTGTTATACCTGCCGGAATTATTCAAGAGCTTACCTTCGCCACCTTTATCTGTCAAAAGAACTGCTTGCTTATCGTCTAAATACCATACATAATATTCATTATTACATGAACTTGGTTCGGCAACTGCGCACGGCCATATGCAAAGGAAAATTTGGGGAATTCGAAAAAGAATTTTTCAAAAATAGCTTGCAACCCATTTTGTAATATTTATATACTATATATTTTAGTTCGCTTTAATCTCTCCATTATTCCATAGGGGGACATAAAAAGCCTCAAATTTATGTTCTACGATATCAAGTAGCTATGGATTTTCTGAAATAACCATTTATGATGTTAACATGACCATTGCAAAGAATATAAAAACCAAAATGTCCGGATCTTCATGGATCCGTAAAATGTTTGAAGAAGGTGCACGCCTTAAGGGGGAACACGGTGCCGATAATGTGTTTGATTTCAGCCTCGGCAACCCAAATCTGGAGCCTCCTGAAATATTCAGGGAGGTACTCAAAAATACGGTAATGTCATTGGCTGGAACAGATCATGGATATATGCCCAATACCGGGTATCTCCATGTTCGAAAGTCCGTGGCTGAGTATCTGTGCAAAGAGCAGCAGGTTCAGGTTTCGGAAAACGATGTGATCATGACCTGTGGCGCTGCCGGTGCGCTGAACGTTATTCTTAAGGCAATTCTCGATCCGGGAGACGAAGTCATTACGCCGGCGCCTTATTTTGTTGAGTATCAATTTTATGCGGATAATCATGGCGGGATATTGAAAACCGTACCGACAAAACCCGACTTTTCTCTGGACATTAACGCAATCGATGCGGCCATTACCGAAAAGACAAAGGCTCTTTTAATCAACTCACCCAACAATCCCACAGGTCAGGTCTATTCTAAAGACAGCCTCGATGAACTCGGAACGCTTTTAAAAGATAAAGGGAAAAAACTGAACCGGACATTGTATCTGATATCGGACGAACCTTACCGCAAGGTTATTTATGAAGGACATACGGTTCCCAGTATATTTAAAAGTTATAATGAGAGCATCATTGCCACCTCATATTCAAAGGATATTTCCATCCCCGGCGAACGAATCGGTTATCTGGCGGTTCATCCAGGCGCTTCATTCAAAGAAGAACTGATCGGGGGAATGGCGCTGGCCAACAGAATCTTAGGGTTTGTTAATGCACCGGCCCTGATGCAGCGAGTGGTAGCGTCTCTCCAAGGCGCGAGCGTGGATATTTCCGCTTATGAACGAAAAAGAGACCTTTTGTGCAATGGCCTTGCAGATTGCGGCTATGATTTCATCAAACCGCCGGGCGCTTTTTATCTTTTTCCAAAAACACCTGTTCCTGATGATGTCAAATTTGTCAAAGAATTACAAAAAGAGCTGATCCTTACGGTGCCCGGAAGTGGTTTTGGAGGTCCGGGTCATTTTAGAATCGCTTTTTGCGTGGATGATCTTACCATAAAAAATGCCATGCCGGGATTTAAGCGGGCCATGGGAAAGTTTAACTAATAAAAAAGGAGGCTTTCATGAAAATATTAAAGATCGACCATCTAGGAATCGCGGTAAACAGTATCGAAGACGGTAAAAGCTTGTGGACAGATGCCCTGGGGCTTCACTTTGAAGGGACCGAAACTGTAGAAGAGCAAAAAGTAACGACCGCCTTTTTTCCGGTTGGAGAAAGTGAAGTGGAGCTGTTGGAGTCCACCGCTCCCGACGGCCCGGTTGCAAAGTTTTTAGAGAACAAGGGGCCGGGGGTGCACCATGTCGCCTTTCGTGTAGAGAATATTGAAGAAGCGCTGGCAGAATTAAAGGAGAAAGGAATACGCCTTATTGATGAGAAGCCTCGAAAGGGCGCGGGCGGTGCAAAAATTGCTTTTTTACATCCCAAAGCCACCAACGGTGTTCTGGTTGAATTGTGTGAAAGATAACCTAATTATTGAAAGCAGATCGCATCAGGTGTAATTAAATTTTTCACTGAAAAAACTCGAACCAAATAGGAAATAGTCAACAGTAAATATAAAAAACGCGTTTTCCGGCCAAATTTTAAATTTTCCCCTATAAATAGGGATCCACGACGATCATTAATTGTCAAGCGTTTTTACCTGAAGCTTTGTCGGAGTTCATGTGTATAAAAGAATAAAAATCTAAATAGAGTCCATCCATTTATGAATAATTAAGTTATTTAAAAAGGAGAATGCCATGGCAGAACATCCTGATTTACAAAAATGGAAAGAACTTGCCACCAAACAGCTTAGAAAAAAACCCCTTGAGGCTTTGAACTGGAAGACCCCTGAAGGAATACTGGTTAAACCTTTGTATACGGCGGAAGACCTTGAAGGGATGCCGCATGTCAACACGCTGCCGGGTTTTGCGCCCTATGTCAGAGGACCCATGGCCACCATGTATGCCGGAAGNNGGTTTTGCCACAGCCAAAGAATCCAATGAGTTTTACAGGAGGAACGTTGCCGCCGGGCAAACCGGGCTTTCGGTGGCATTTGATCTTGCAACCCACAGGGGATATGATTCGGATCATCCCAGGGTTGTCGGTGATATCGGCAAGGCCGGTGTGGCTGTGGACTCTGTGGAAGACATGAAGATTCTTTTTGATCAGATACCCCTGGACCAGATAACGGTTTCCATGACCATGAACGGCGCGGTTCTTCCGGTGATGGCCGGCTACATCGTTGCCGCAGAAGAGCAAGGCGTAAAGCAAGAACAACTGGGAGGAACCATTCAAAACGATATTCTAAAAGAATACTTGACGCGAAACACCTATATCTATCCACCGGAACCTTCCATGCGGATTGTATCCGACATCATCGGATACTGCTCCAAAAANNGCCATGTTAAGAGCCGCCCGTTTTCTGTGGCACGAACTGATGGGCCAATTCAATCCTAAAAATTCGAAATCTCTCATGTTACGAACCCATGTTCAGACATCGGGCTGGAGCCTGACCGCCCAAGACCCCTATAACAACATCATCCGAACCACTCTCGAGGCTCTGGCGGCAGCTCTGGGTGGAACCCAGTCTCTGCATACCAATTCCTTTGACGAGGCTGTGGGCCTGCCCACCGATTTTTCCGCCAGGATCGCCAGGAATACCCAGATCATTATTCAGGAAGAGTCTCAGATCTGCCATGCCATCGATCCCCTTGGAGGATCTTATTATGTCGAGGCTTTGACCGACGGAATTATCAAGGCGGCCAGAGAGATCATCCAAGAGGTTGAAGAGATGGGTGGAATGGCCAAAGCCATAGAAAGCGGCATGCCGAAGATGCGCATCGAAGAAGCGGCAGCCAGAAAACAGGCCCGCATCGATCAAGGAAAAGACGTTATTGTGGGTGTGAATAAATACCAGATCGAGGAAGAACCCCTGGAAAATATTCTTGAAGTTTCAGAGGCGGTCCGCAATGAACAGGTTGCAAAATTAAAAGAGATAAAGACGAAAAGGGATGCTAATGAAGTTCGAAGGGCTCTGGAGG
>DNGT01000205.1 GCA_003486165.1 Desulfobacteraceae bacterium | reverse complement strand
AGGATGACTTCTATGCCGCGCCACATCTGCCCGGATGACCAGGCATTGACCACTTTGCCGTTGTCGACCTCACACTCAATTTTCAGATGACCTTCAATCCGGGTAATGGGATCGATGACGATTCGCTTAGACATTTAATTTCTCCTTCATTTGCAAAAATGCTTCGTGCTTATAACCGACGATAGATCGGCAGCCTCTTGATAAACCACAAAAACGCCATTATTTCCATGGACACGATTCCTAAAGATATAAAAATTTCTCCGACGGACGGAAAGTAATGCCAGCCGTTTCCGGGATCAAATCCAATGATGTAGGTATTGAACCGGAACAGTAACGCCCCAAGAACTATTGAAACAGCGCAGAGAAACATAGCGCGCGCATTTTTCCGATTGGCAGGGACGAAAAGAACGGCCATGGGAATCAGCAGCAGGATGTTTTCCAGCAAAAACATATTCCCAAGCAGATCTCCTCTAAAGGCGAGATTCAGATGGCCTCGAATCACAACATCCGCAAGCCGGATGACCAAATAAACTGCAATCAGCCAAGCCATGACTCCTGAAACTTTGCCGAGCAGGTCGGTTTCATCATGAATCGGATATCGTGAACCCGTAATACTGGATTCGAAAACAACAATGGCATATCCCAAGAAAATGCATGATATTAAAAACAACAGCGGCAACAAACGGGTCCACCACAAGGGGCTGAGTTTGCTGCCGGCAACCACCATTACGGTTCCCAGAGACGACTGGTGCATGGTCGGCAGCAGGATCCCTAAGGCAATGAAGACGAACATGATTTTGTTCATAAAGGCCTTTGCCTTGTCGGCCCCGAATTTTGTCAGGAAAACGGGTGAAAATTCAACCCACAGCACAGCAACATAGGCGCCCACACATAATGCCACTTCCAGTAAAACCGAATTGGGATTCATGTGCCAGGGTAGAAAAATGTTATACAATTGCCAGTATCGTCCGACATCGATAACCACCGCCACACCTGCCAGAGAGTAGCCGAACAAACTGGTCATCAGCGCAGGTTTCACCAGGGGATGGTATTCTCCTTTGTTGAAGACATAGACCAGAAGGGCCATGGCATACCCGCCGCATCCGAGAGCGGTTCCGATGACCACATCGAATGCGATCCATAAGCCCCAGGGATAGCCGTCACTCATATTGGATACCGCGCCAAGACCGTATAAGAACCGTTTGGCCATGAAAATCAGGGAAATCAGAAAGATTAAGCAACAAATCAAGAAGGTCGGTGTCAGAATTTTGCCTTCCAGGGGTTGTTCGGTTTTCATAAATCACTCCTTAAAAGAATCGACATCAATGGTTAAACACCATCATGATTTCCCGGAACCGGGCCGGGACGTTATTCTTTTTTCTTCTTCTCCGTTCTCTTTACCAAGAAGATCAATCCGCCAAGGGCGACGATGGGAAGAATCATCCCTTTGTAAAGAGTGTGTTGTATGTTTTCGGCAATGGCCGTGTATGATCGATCCGGAAGCATCGGAAGGCCTAGTTTGTCGAATGACACACCGGCGAGCATAAGGACTTGAGTGCCGCCGCCGTCATTTTCGCCATAGATTTTTGGGATATAATTTTTGGCTTTATGGACCTGTTTTTTAGTCGATGATATTTCGGACACCGGAAATTCATAGTATTTTCCGGCCGTCATGTTTTGTCTTCGCTCAGCTTCTTTAACAAGATCTGCTACCGGGCCGAACAAGGAAGCTCCGGTGGGGCACTCACTGCTGCAGGCAGGAATCTGGCCTTTAGCCAGCAGATGACTGCAGAGCTGGCATTTAACGATTTTTGGAAAAGGATTGTCCCATTCAAGTTTTGGAATGTTGAACGGGCACGCCACCTGGCAGTAGCGGCAACCGATACAGGCGTTTTTGTTATAAGAAACAATCCCTGTCTTGGCATCTTTGGTCATGGCAGATGCCGGACAGGCGGAAACACAGGCAGGATCGACACAATGCATGCAGTGTCGCTTAACAAAGGCGTAGCCGTCGATTTCGCGATCTTTTGTTTNNCCGGAGACGCCATTGCCAGCACTGCGCTTCCTGCCAATCCCTTGAGAAAATCACGCCGTTTGATTTCCATGAATTATTCTCCTTTATCTTTGTCGCCCATGCGTTTTGCAACCACAGCGCCGGCACCGATGGCCACTCCGGCAATGCCGCCGACCAATGCCGCAGAACCTGCGGAGATACCTGCGCCTCTTTTTGTCTGGATGGGCGCATGCTCGGCTGCCGGTGTAACCATCTGAATATCGGCTTCGGTATGAAGTGGAATGGTAAATCCGATCCCTTCTTCCGTACATCCAAAGCAGGGATGACCGGTACCCACCGGCCAGGCGCCAGCGCCCACGTCGCAAAATAGGATGGAGGGGCAATTGGCATGGGTCATGGGCCCTTTACAGCCCAGTTTGTAAAGGCAATAGCCCTGGCGATGCCCTTCATCTCCGAATTGCTCGGCAAAACGGCCTGCGTCAAAATGGGGTCTTCGTTCACAGTTTTCATGAATGAGGCGGCCATAGGCAAATTTGGGTCTTCCCAATTCATCCAGGGCCGGAAGCTTTTTGAATGTCAGAAAATAAAGTACCGTTGAAAGGAAATTGTATGCATTGGGCGGGCAGCCGGGAATCGAGACGACAGTGGTCCCCTTTAAAAATTCGGGTATTCCGGTTGCACCGGTAGGATTGGGGGCCGATGATTGAACACCTCCCCAGGATGCACAGGACCCAATGGCGATCACAGCCGCTGCTTTTGCTGCGGTCTCTTTCACGATATCCGCAAAAGGTCGACCGCCGATCATACAGTAGATACCGCCATCTTTTATTGGAACAGACCCTTCCACAACCATGATGAATTTTCCCGCATTCTCTTTGACGGAACTTTCTAGTGCTGCCTCAGCCTGGTGTCCTGCCCCGGCATTCAATGTTTCGTGGTAGTCAAGAGAAATGAGATCTAAAATTAGGTGTTCCAGACTGGGATGGGACGTTCGCAAAAGGGATTCCGTACAACCGGTGCATTCCTGTCCATGCAGCCAGATTACCGGAGGACGGCGCTTGGGGTTGGTGATGGCTTCGGCGATTTGCGTGCCGGCCCCAAAGGGCAGGCCCATGCTTACCGCCATGACCCCGCAGAATTTCATAAAATCCCGACGNNGCCTCTTTACTGGAAGGTGATCGTAAATTGTTTTACACGTTTTACATCTCTTATCTTTGGGAAGATTTTTTTGTAAAATTTAAATTGATCTAACTGATAGGAATCCGAAGGAAATCTTTTTGGAATGAAAAACCAGTATGCGGCGTTACAATAAAAAAAAGCGTTTTACACAAGACCTTCAGACACAAAATCAGATAGAATCAAAGTTCTGAAACCACTTATATCGAAAATAAGACAGCTTGCTAATTGTGAATCGGATAATTCTGCGTGTTCAGCCGCTTTCCAAAAAAAAGGCCATCCCGAATTGGGATGACCCTCGGCTTAGGCGGGACTTGTCAAAACTCGTTTCAATTTTCGGTGCCATTTACGTCATACCTGGTCATAAAACTATTTGCCACGATGCCACAATGTGTTACAAATATCTCAATAATTCTAATGTATTAGAGAGATTTGGGAAAGTCAAGAATTTTTTTTATTTTCTGAATATTATTTATTTTGGTGTGAAGTGTGTTGGTACACTCGGCACAAACGGTGTAAAAAATATTTTTGAGATGGCTTGTAATTATATGCCCAATCCAAATTGAATTTGTATAGTTCGTCAAGACTCTATATAGATGCTATAAAATGTTCTACTTTTTGATATTAGTCCTCATCGTCGATGACGTCAGAATCATCGTCGGAAATTTTCAATGAATACGGTAGATTTTTCATATCGCTTTTTTCATCAAAATCTTCTTCTGGGACGTCTTCATCCAGCAAATCGTCGATTCCCACCGCCTCATCTTCAATCTCATCTAAGGGTAGCGGCTTTTCCTCTCCTTTTGTTTTTGTCAAAAGATCAGTGTCGTCAAAAAGCAGTTCAACAGGCTGATCATCGCCGGATTCGTACATCTTTTTTACGGCAGCAGCAATTTCTTTGGCATATATTCCAAGTGGAAACAGGTTTTGAGTTCTTAAGGTCTGTATGAGAACATCCTGGCCTTTTTCAATGGCTGATTTTACGGTTTCGTCTTCAAACCGTTCCTCACACAGAAAAGAAAATATTTCTTTATCCAGTTCACCGAATTCTCTGATGATAATACCGGTTTTTTCATCGTTTTTCAAAATGGTATATTTTTGTTTCATTAGGTATCTCCTTTAAGTACACTTGATTCTATCATTGATTTTTCGAAAATCATAAAAAACGGATGATGTCAACTAACATTAGAAAGATATTGACCTTGAATGCTCAAAATGTTAGTTAGTGCCTATCCATAAATGGCTATTTTGCTCAATATCTTCGCTATGCTCAAAAATTAATCCTCGGAATATCAAATATATGCCTGTGGTTAATTTTCTCGCATGCCTCGATCTTAAACAAAATATCTCATTTCCGGATAGACACCAGTTAGAGGCTGAATGAAAACGGTTTTTTCCGTCAATATCTGTGTGAGACTCAACTTTTAACCCGCCCTTGGCGGATAAAAATTTTTGTCTTCCCAAGATCAAAGCCCGTTATCTTCGACTTGATCTTAACGTAAAACCATAGTTTTCGTTCTTTGGACACCAACTCAAAAGATGTTATCGCCGGAGGGATGGCTGAGTGGTTGAAAGCGGCGGTCTTGAAAACCGTTGAGTGTAACAGCTCCGTGGGTTCGAATCCNNTCCACCCCGGGTTCGAATCCCGGTCTCTCCGCCATTTCAAATTTAAAAGCATCAATAGAGAAGGCCTTGGGTATTCCATGCGCTTTTAGATGCCATTTCGCCTTTCTCGGTTGCCGTTGGTACTTCCACCAACCTGAGCAACGAGCTCCCCGATAAAATTACGCAT
>DNGT01000465.1 GCA_003486165.1 Desulfobacteraceae bacterium | reverse complement strand
TTTTATGGTCGGTGCAAATCCAAATATAATACTTCCTGCAGAGGCGATGATTAAAAAGAATGTGACGGATTTTCTCGGTCCCAATGAATCCGACAGAAGGCCGGCAGGAAGTTGCATAAAGGCATAGCAGTAAAAATATATCGATCCCAGCAAGCCCATGACACTGGCTGTTGTTTTAAAATCTGCTATTAAATCGTTTGCGACTATGGAAAGGGAAAGGCGGTGGAAGTAAACAAAAAAATAGGCAAGCGTCAGCACAANNGGCTGATTTATTCTGTTTTTCGTTGTTTCGCCATTTCTTCTGCTCGGAGGTCTTTTTTTAAAATTTTGCCGACATTCGTTTTGGGAAGTTCATTTCTGAATTCAATTTCGGTTGGAAGCTTAAACTTGGCTATTTTGTCTTTGCAATATTCGATAAGTTCTTCCTGTGTGGCGGTTTCGCCTTCTTTAAGCGCAACAAACACCTTGACGGATTCACCTCGACTTGGGTGGGGGATGCCGATGGCTGCGGCCTCCTGAACCTTGGGATTTTCATAAAACACTTCTTCAATATCACGCGGGTATACATTCAAACCACCGGATAAGATCATATCCTTTTTTCTGTCAACAATATAAAAATATCCTTCTTCATCCATTTTACCGATATCACCTGTGTGAAGCCAGCCATCTGTAAGTGTGTTGGCTGTTTCTTCAGGCCTGTTCCAATAACCTTTCATGACTTGTGGGCCTTTAACAAGAATCTCGCCCGATTCTCCGATGGGAACATCCGTATTGCCGTCAACCAGGTCAACAATACGGCATTCCGTGTCAGAAATGGGGATTCCGATACTTCCGATTTTTCGTTTCCCTCCGGAAAAGGGATTTACGTGGGTGACCGGTGAGGATTCCGTCAATCCGTATCCTTCGACGATGACAGCACCGGTTTTGTTTTCAAAATCTCTGATTACTTCCAACGGCAGCGGGGCACTGCCTGAAAAACATCCTTTGATTGACGTCAGGTCGATATTGTCGATGTTTGGATGATTCAGTATTCCGATATACATGGTGGGGACCAGGGGCACAAAGGTTGGTTTGAATTTCCGAATGGCTTGTATCAGCGGCTCCGGTTGGGGCTTTGGAACAAGAATGTCTCCCCACCCCAAATAAATGGCCAGATTCATTGCTGTGGTCAGACCAAACACATGAAAAAATGGAAGTGCTCCCAGCATAATTTCATTGCTGTCGAAGGCGGGGAACCATGCACCAACTTGTTGAACCTGTTTGCTCAGATTGCCGTGTGTCAGCATAACGCCTTTTGAAACGCCGGTGGTACCCCCGGTATACTGATACATGGCAACGTCATCAAAGGAAAGCTCAACCTCGGGAGGATTTGGAGAACTTTTGGCCAGAACATTTTTCCATTTGTACACATCTGCAGAGGGTTTAACATCTGCCGCGAGCTTTTTCTTCTTGGCCACAAGCGGAAACAACAGGTTTTTTGGAAAAGGAAGATAATCACCGATAGAGGTATATAAAATCTGTTTTATATTTGTTTTGGGCCTTAAATCGATCATTCGGTTTCCAAGAAGATCTATGGTTATCAGTGCTTTTGAAGCGGAATCATTAAATTGATGTATAAGTTCCCGGTCCGAATACAATGGGTTGTTCATCACCACGATGCCGCCTATCTTTAATATGGCGTAATAGGCCACGACACAGGGGATGAGGTTGGGCAGAAGGATGGCAACGCTGTCACCTTCTTTGATACCAAAGGAATGCAAGGCTGCTGCAAAACGGTTGACCATATTATTGAGTTCGCCATAGGTCACTTTGTATCCTTCAAATAAAAGGGCCATCTTATTCGGAAATTTGCCGGCCGTCCTTTCCAGAATATTCGGGAGGCAGATGTCTTCGTAGTCTAATTTTTCAGGTACCCCTTTTTCATAGCTCTTTAACCAGCATTTATCATCATATCTGATCCCTGTTGTCATAGGCCCCCCTTTAAGTCCCTCGTCAATCTTTAATTGATTGCCAGATTAATTAAGATTTCTGTTTCGTTCCAACCGGCCTGTTCCGCTTTTCGAAGATAACATCTTCGGTGCGGGGCTTGTCCGGGTCAGGCTTTTGCTGATGTGATTTTAAAAAAAGTATTTAAAAATCCAAGATTCCCGATTTTCTTATTTATATCTGTTAGGATGAAAATGAATATTTGTCAAGAAAGCTTGTAATTTATGCGATAATAGTATACCAAAATAGACTTAGAATCGAATGAAAAATTGAACTTTTTCTTGACAGTTTAAAGACCCATCTGTTAAAAAATGAATGAGNNATGGTTAAAGCATCTCCGGATCCGCGATTTGACCGTCTATTTGTAAGATTTTTGAAAATGTTAAAGTATGCCGTCGGACAGTACCGGCATCCCAGGTATCCGGATGCGGGGATTATCCATATTGCGCTTTTTACAGGTTTCGTCATCCTGTCTCTGCGGTCCATCACTCTCGTGCTGCTCGGAATTTCAGATGGCTATGTATTGCCGGGGTTGAGCGGGATGACCGGTCAAGTTTACATGGTACTCAAAGATATTGCCGGAACACTTGTTCTGGCAGCTTGTCTGGCCGCATTATATCGCCGGTTAAT
Source organism: Desulfobacteraceae bacterium (assembly GCA_003486165.1). GTDB lineage: Bacteria > Desulfobacterota > Desulfobacteria > Desulfobacterales > UBA11574 > UBA11574. The sequence continues at coordinate 4,367 of DNGT01000465.1, read as the reverse complement.
TATTAAACCCAAACGGTACGAGGTACCCCCCAAATACGGTAAGGAGCATACTTGGGAAGCCATACTGGTCCTGTTCCTGATTACAGGACTGGTCACCTGTGATATGGTCTTTGAAGGAAGCGAATTTGCAGCTCGAATTCAAAATGGACTAAAGCCGGAGATTCTGACGCCATTGACCGGAACATGGGTGGCAACGCATATGTTGAGACNNTGTTTTTTACCCATGGGCAAGCATTTTCATGTCATTACGTCTTTGCCGAATGTATTTTTAATGAAACTCGACAAAGGTACGGTAAAACCGGTTCGATGGGGAATTGAGGAAAAAGCGCTTGACGACCTTGAAGCTTTCGGGGTCAAAAAATATGAAGAGTTTACCTGGAAACATATTCTCGATTTTTATTCATGTGTCGATTGCGGGAGATGTTCGGACAACTGTCCGGCCAATGCCGTTGGGCGACCGCTTTCTCCGAGATTTATCTCCATTAAGTGTCGCAATTATTCATTCAATAAATATCCGCTCAAGGGTAAGTCTGTGGATGTGAATCCGTTTATCGGCAACGTGTTGGAAGAAGATGAAATCTGGTCATGCACCACATGCGGCGCCTGTGAAGAGGAGTGTCCGGTTTTTATCGAATATATCGACAAGATTGTTGATGTGAGAAGGGGATTGGTTGACGACGGGATGGTGCCCCAATCCTTGCAAAAACCTTTGGGAGCTCTCGAAAAACGGGGTAACCCTTACGGCAAGATGGAGAAAAAACGAGCGGATTGGACCAAGGAATTGCCTGAAGATCTCAACATAAAGATCCTGGGAAAAAAAGAGACCGCGGACACCCTTTATTTTGTTGACAGCATTACTTCGTATGATGACCGGATACAGGACATCGGCCGGGCCGCAGCGAGGGTTCTTTTCGCTACAGGTGTCGATTTCGGAATTCTGGGACCTGCGGAAAGAGACAGCGGCAATGAGGTCCGGCGATTCGGTGAGGAGATGCTCTTTTTGAATCTAAGGGATCAGAATTCAGATGCCATCATGAATGCCGCTGTGAATCGTATTGTTACTGCAGACCCCCATGCCTTTAATGCATTGAAACATGACTACAAGGACATTCCGCCGGTGGAACACATCAGCAGTACTATTTTGAACGGCATCAAATCCGGCAATCTCCAATTAAAACATGTTGAAGGCTCGGATAAAATCTATACCTATCACGATCCGTGTTATCTTGGGCGGCACAATAACCTTTATAATGATCCGCGGGAGGTCATCGATTCGATTCCCGGAATCCGGCGGGTTGAAATGACCAAGCACTGCAAAGACCGCTCGTTTTGTTGCGGCGGCGGTGGACTGATGCTGTTTTATGAGCCCATAGAGGAAAAACGGATGGGGCAGATCAGGGTAGAAATGGCAAAGGCAGCCGGAGCGAACGTCATCGTTACCGCCTGCCCATTTTGTATGGTCAATATAGAAGATGCCATTAAAACCAGCGGTATGGAGGGAGAAATGGAAGCCATTGACCTTGTAGAACTGGTTGAAAAGCATTTAATATAATAGAGGTTTGACGATTGTTGATTGAATATTGGGAGGTAAAATATGGAGATTCTAGTTTGTGTCAAGCGGGTTCCGGACACCGCGGAAAATGAAATCGAGGTCAACAGAGACGGTACGGATATCGAGCGGGATGACCTGGTATATTCTGTAAACGAATGGGACAATTATGCTGTTGAAGAAGCCATTCAGATTCGAGACAAGGTCGGCGGCAGCATTACCGTCGTTACTGTTGGCAACGAGGAAGATGAGGAGGTCGTTCGAAGGGAAATGGCCATGGGCGCTGATAACGGCATACTCCTTTCAGACGACGCATTTAACGGATCTGACGGAAAAGGGATTGCCTCTGTATTAAAAGCAGCGGTTGAAAAAGGGAAATATGACCTGATTTTGACCGGCGCCCAGGCAGATGACGGGGCAGGTCAGGTGGGCGGCATGTTGGCCGCCATGCTCGACTGGCCCTATGCGTCGCTGGTCAATCTTCTGGAAGTTATCGATGACAAAAAAATTAAAGTGGGCCGTGAAATTGCCGGCGGAAACCAGGAGATGAATGAAATCGATCTCCCTTGTGTTCTTTCCATTCAGACCGGCATCAACGAGCCGCGATATGTGGGTATTCGCGGAATCCGGAAGGTGGCGTCACTTGAAATACCGGTTCACACCGCCGCTGAATTAGGGATCGCCGGGAACACTGTCGGGGAATCCGGTGCTCGAATGAAGCGTCTCGATTATTTCGTGCCTGACGCGGGAGAGGGCGCAGAAATTCTGGAAGGGAGCACCGATGAAATCATCGATAAACTCGTCGAACTCTTAAAAGCCAAAGGAGGGATCAAATAATGGCCCAACAGGTTTTCGCATATATTATACACAAGAGTGGTGTTGCAGACGATACCGCCCTTGAAATGATCACCGCGGCCGGAAAACTCAATGCAGATGCTTCGGTTACCGCGGTGATTGCTGGTTCCGGCGCCGAGCTCGATGGGGTGTGCAAGGAGGTTGCGTCTTCTTTTTCCGAGGTCTGGAAGATCGATCATGAAACTCTGGCTTATATTAATGCGGAAGTGATCCGTCCGATGCTGACCCGCATTTTGCCAAAGCAAGGGATCGTTCTGATTCCCCACGAACATTTTGGTATGGATCTGGCGCCAGGGCTTTCCGTAAAGCTTGATGCGGCATATCTTCCGGATGCTGTCGATTTTGAAGGCATCGAAGACGGCAAACTCAAGGCTGTTCGAGAAGAATACGGCGGACAGGTCAGCACCCATGTCCTTTGCGATATTTCCCAGGGTGCCGTGATCACCATCCGTCCGGGATCTTTCAAAGCAGATGAAAGCAAAAGTGCCGGCGGCAACATCGTTGACAAAACTGCAGAAGCCGTGGAGGGCGGTCTTGCAGGTGGTGTCCGCCGCTTTTTGGAAATTGCCGAGGCTGAAGTGGGCGATGTGGATATTACCAAGTCGGACGTTCTGGTATCTGTTGGCAGAGGAATCGAAGAAGAGGAAAATCTGGAGATGGTTTTTGATCTGGCAAAAGCCATGGGTGCGGATGTGTCGTGCTCCAGGCCCATAGTGGATGCAAAATGGCTGGAAAAGTCCCGACAGGTCGGAACCTCGGGCAAGACCGTCAAACCGAAAGTCTATATGGCATTAGGGATCAGCGGGTCATTTCAGCACCTGGGCGGCCTCAAGGGCGCGCCGTTTATTGTTGCTGTCAATAAAAACGTCAAAGCCCCCATCTTTCAGGCTGCGGATGTGGGTATTGTGGATGACATCCTCGATTTTGTTCCCGAACTCACGGACCGAATCAATGAGATAAAAGGATAAAATACCTAAAAGTCGGATGAAGGATTCAGGGGGGCAAGGGGTCGAGTGTTTGTTTTCTATTGAACCTCACCGCTGTCCCTCTGGGATCTTGATAGGCTTTCTTAAGACAGCTCATATCCCCGAATCACTATCTCTGCTGAGACACTACGGCATTGCCAGCGTGATTGCGGATTCAGGCGGGCGTTTCGTCGAAGCGAAAGCACTCACGAGTCCTACAGTCTACCTCCGGTTTCACGGTCGCGGCGGACTCTACAGCTCACTTTACTCTATCGACCAGTTGACATCTTTTGCCTGCAAGATCACGGTTTGGCTTGCCGAAGGACGCCAGGTTTGGGCCTTTTTCAACAACGACATTGTCTGACACGCGGTCCACAACTCGCGTGAGCTGCATGCGTTGGCCGAGTCGATGATTTGCATGACTCCACTAAAATTATAGCTCAAATTTCTTTAAAAGGTCCAACACCTGCTAAGCGTATTTTTCGATGATTTCTTTATACCTGAAGCAACTCGTAATGTGATCATTCACCATACCGGTGGCCTGCATATGGGCATATACAATTGTTGAGCCGACAAACTTAAATCCTCTCTTTTTTAAATCTTTACTCATAAGGTCGGACAGTTCAGTTCTCGCGGGAATTTCTTTCGGAGATTCGAATCTATTGTGGATCGGCTTGTTGCCGGTAAACTTCCATATGTATTTATTAAAAGTCCCGAATTCTTTTCTGACTTCAATAAAGGCCTTTGCATTTGTAACCGCACTCTCAATCTTTAATTTGTTTCTGATAATGCCGCTGTCTTGTAGCAGGGAGTTTATTTTTCGCGGATCATACGTAGCCACTTTGTTGAAATCAAATTTATCAAAAGCCTTCCGGAAATTTTCTCTTTTTCTCAAAATTGTCAGCCAGCTTAATCCTGCCTGAAATCCTTCAAGGATAAAGAATTCAAAGAGTTTTTTGTCGCTATGAATCGGAACTCCCCATTCTGTATCATGATAT
>DNGT01000065.1 GCA_003486165.1 Desulfobacteraceae bacterium | reverse complement strand
TCATCGATGAATATTTTAACCCTTGAACTCAAACGAAGACATAAAAGACGTTTAGAATAATGTGATCCGACCAAAGTGACGCCAAGTGAATTTTTTGACATATTGAACTTAGGCAGAACTGGAGTGCTTTCCAGATCAGAGCTCCATGAAGCAGCCCGGCTTATGGGATGGCACTGGAGAGAAGCCCCTGTTTTCGCGGTTCTTGATCTTTTTACAGCTTCAAAACCGATGTCCAGGGATAATTTTATCGCTTTTATGGATCAAATTGTTGAAGATCCTTACGGTCCGTATGGTAAAGTGCTTCTTAATGTGCACCCTTTTTTATCTTCGACACCATCAAAAAGAACTGTGTCTTTAAAAGAAAAAACAGCAGATGTCCTTGAGGATAATTACAATCAGGTTCAGGCAAGATCAAATGACAAAACTTGTAATGATATGGCTGATCTGCTTAAATATACAGACAATATCGGCGTTGCGGATACCTATCAGAAAATTATAGAGAATATGAATATCAAACNNGATCCTCAGAGATCCTTTACAAGGGGAGTTTGGATGAAATCCATAGGCTCTAAAGCCGAACTTGAAGTGAAACCGATTCGATTCGCCTTCAAAAAATGCGCGCAATTTTTAAACGAGAACTTCGGTGTTGTTGAAACCATGTTTACCCGATGTCCGTTTCCACCTGGCAGTTATGATTGGGATGATGCACTTGCCGGAATAATCGATACCAGACAACTTTACTTTATAAAGCCCGGTAACAGTGTATTATTCCCAAACACAAACGGTTTTCGTGAGTGGGTGCAAGGCTTGATGGATGAGGGCAAGAAGATATTGGTGATGGCCGGATGCACCTTGAACAGCTGTGTCCGAGTATCTTCCATTGATACCCATAAATATTTTAAAGAAAGTAAGCTTCAAATTGTTGTAGATTTAAGTTTGTCCGGAGCGCGTGCCGGCAGTTACGGGCAATCCTCATTGTTTGGGGGCGTGTCTGCTGTTGAATCTGCCGTTCATGAAATGACAGAGGCCGGAGTGAGGGTGGCACAATGTGTAAGGTGGATATAATTTCGCTCAAATGAGATATTATTCTATCAACTTTCTGATAAAGACTCAAAAAATACTCCCCGGAAGGTTTTGAAACAACTCCTATTAAATTCATAAAGATCATCTTTGTAAAAATAAAAAAGGAGAGTGCCATGCTTAAAAAAATTATTTCAGGCGGACAAACCGAAGCAGAACAAGCAGCCCTTGACATTGCAATAAAACTTGGAATTCCTCATGGTGGATGGATACCAAAAGGGCGGATCACCGAAACCGGCGCATTGCCTGAAAGATTCGAACTAAAGGAGATGTCATCCGAAAGTTATTCCGAATGCATCAGACAGAATGTTATGGACGCTTCAGGCACCCTGATTATATCGTATGGCAGACTGACCGGAGATTTGGATTCTGCCAGAAAGGCGACTTTGAGATATGGGCGTCAGATGCTCGGTATCGATCTTGATCAAATGGATGACATCAAAGCTGCTTTACTACTTAAAGATTGGATTCATCTATACCGCATCGAAGTGATGTTTGTGATCGGACAAAACGGACCTTTTGCCAGAAACCAGACGGAGAACATAATTGAGGGTGCGTTAACAATGGGCGCTGTTTAAGATATTTATTTAATTGCATTGACCAATATATAATCCGACACCATCATAATGTGCATTATGTAATGGTTATCACATGTTTATCTGCCCGACTGGAATTGATGATATCACAACAGTGTTGTATGAAAAAAAAGATTTTATTGCAAACTGTCATAAAAATTCGATGAGCATTTCTTCTGAGATATTTCAATATGGTATCTAAATATGATATAAATTTAAATACTTGCAAGACAACCCAGTTTTTTACATGCTCAATTTTTATCGGTTGTCTCAAAATATCCAAAGCATTGAGGCTAAAAGCCAGACCACAATATCTGGTATCAATCTTATTTATTCCGGTTGAGAAACCTCAATCGAATCCCACACTGTTTTTTTTATTTGAACCATGGAGCACCAAAAAGGAATATTAATTTCTCCACCAATCAAGAAGTGTGAATTTAGTCTTGATCTCTGTATGGTCAAGGTGACAAAAATACTTAACGTTCACCGCTCAATGGGAATGATAACCTCTTGATCCATTTCCATCTATTCAACCCCTTTATCAATGAGTTTAATTACCTTAAATGGCTTTATTGTGTACACGAAAGAAGCTTATTTAAACTATTGTTCGATGTATTTTTTTCTTTAGAAACAGCATTCGGATTCCCCGTGTTTGGTTCTATATAAACATAAGCCTCAATGTTTTGTGCCTGAGGGCCGAGTGTAATTTCAGATATATATTCCATCTGGCCGCCAGGCAGATCAACGTTTTTCGGTGCAACGATTTTACTATAATNNTTTATAATAACCTTTACCTTGCAGTCTTGGGTCGTAAGTATGTCTGTGATTGTTAAGTCAGGAAGACATTCAAGTCCTGTTTTTGTTAAACTGTTGTTTGAGTAGTTTTTTTCAACCAGAGATCCATCAGGGTTTACGACAATCTTCATTTCTTTCATCGCAGGAAACGTGGAATTTGGGAAGGTATAGATCTGAACCCCTCCAAGATTTACGAGATTACCAGGAGAACATTTTTCGATATGTACATTTGGTTTAAAGGGAGTTCCGACACCGACCGTAAAATTTTTTGTAACCCCTGCACTTCCGATATTTTTTATGGTAAAGCTCAGTTTGCAGAATTCGATTAAGTGCATATCACTAACAATCAAATCAGGCTGATACGCACTCTGAAGTTGTGAAGCTGTAATCGGAGCATCCAGCCTTTTCTCAGATTTGTCTATCATCTTTACAGGAGGTTCAAACTTCGGCGGTTTGAAGCCTGATACACAGCAAGAATTTTTCATCGGCGACGGTATTCCCTTTTTTAACCAGCATCGTGCGCTCTTGCCCTGAATCCCGGGTTTCACATAAGTCCAAGCCATGCAATTGGCGTCTTTCATACATTCGCTTTCACACAACCCCGGATGATTCCTAATAAGATCGAAATTTTTGTAGTTCATTCCGGGTCTGTCTGTATCCATCTCCATTGCAGAGGTCTGTCCAACGAATAAAATTGACAGTATCAATATGATAACAGCCGGGATCATATATCTTAAAACGCTCATTTCTTTCTTCCTTTCAACACAAAATTAAAACCACCTCGACAAAAAAAGACAAACCAGACTGAAAAATTGCCTTTTTATTGCTTCAATTCTAGCGGTTCCACAGTGAGTAGCTACCTTCCATAACATGTCGGGAATATTCCATCTCTTAAGGTCCATCAATTCCTTGTAAACAAAACGATACTGAAGGGATACATCTATGGTGATCGGTTCCGAATCACCGGTTGGACAACTTAACGTCAAGACTTAAAGTATACAATCCTGATATTATGACGCATCTTCATATGCACCTATATCTGGAGCATTGTCACGGGAACGACCCTCAAGATCTATAGAGGGTGACCCCTTTGAAACACCGGCATTTATGGCCGGACTTCCTTTCTTGAGATGGTAATTTCCGTTTGTTCCCCATGCGGGCTGGATGAACAAAGGGTCTGAATAAATATTACCATGCCCTAAGCGGTTTATTGTGTTAGCGGTATATTCCTGGTCTCCATGGATGAGAACGGAATTGGTGTGGGGGATGTAAAACAGGTTGTTTTTCAATGTAATTTTTGTGGCTTTTCCGATAAAAATAGGGGATTCTGGTCCTATACCTCTGAATATGCTGTTTTGAATATGTAACGATATGGGTAGATTCTGGTGGTCATATTGCACGTACATCAAATAGTTTCCGCCAGCCGTATCATCCACTGTAACATTGATAATTTCAAAATGGGCGTTTCTTTTCTCTGTATCTATAACGATCGCTGACCATGGGGTTCCTTCTGGGTTGCCATCGCCTCTTCCATAGATCAGAGTGTTTTCTATTCGGCTTCGATCACCCCACAACTTGATGCCGTCACAGGAATTGTTGGCGACAATGGTTTGTTGTATAGTGGTATTTTCAGCTTTGGAATCCAGACCATCTCCACGATTGTGCTCAGCAACGGTTTGGAGAATGTCTATGGGCCCTGAAGAAGACTCAATTCCGAACCCATCCGGGCGGTCATAGGGCCGGTTGGTGCCGTCGCCTCCCTGATAATAATGTCCGCTGTAGGAAAGTCGGCATCCTTGGATTAAAACATTTCGCCAGCCGCCCTTTTCCCCTTGAGGACCTCCCACGGCTCCGAAACCGGCATATTCAATTCGGCAATCAATTATTCTGAGGTTATCGATGTCTTGAATGTTAAGACCAAACTCGTCCAGATGATGGATGTAGAGATTCTTGAATAAAATGTGAGATGCCGGTTTTTCGACGACAACTATCCCATCCCGAAAATTGCGGGCCATCCCATTGGCCTGATCATCGTGGGTGATTTCCAGATTTTCGATTCGAACGTAACTTGTGCCCGAAAGATCGATGGCCATTGCCAGATCATCTCTTCCGACTAAGGCGGGACGATTCCCTTCTTTGCCTCGAATGGTTATCCAGGCATCGGTGGTACCGGATGTTGGGATTAAGATATCTTCATTGTAGCGACTGAGAATGTACCTTCCGCTAAGAATGACCAAGGTATCGCCGGGCTTTAATTTTCGTGATCCATACCCTGGAGAGGCCCAAGGCGCGTTGAGAGTTCCTGGGTTGCTATTTTTGCCTTCTGGAGAAACATAGTAGGTGGTTCCTGTTGAGGGGACTTGGTCATCACATCCCACGGACAGGGGGAAAGTGAGCAAAAATGTCATCGAGAGCAGAAAGATGATGATCCATTTTCTCAGAAACCTTACTCGTATTCTATAGTCCGGTCTCAATGATGTCGACAGAACTTTAAATGACAGAGGCGTTTTGGGTAATATTTGGTTTGTTACCATCGTGGTTTTCTTTCCCTGTCAATAAGATGAAACGGATGCCTTTCTACCCAGCGACATGTCTTCCTGTATAGTTCGTGATATAGATTTAATTCAGCAATAAGACCATACGCTATAACTGCTATAGGTAACATCACATTCTCAACGAGGAAATCTACGGTCCCGCAAATGCAAACCTCGTTCGCCTGCCGCGCTGTGTGTTACTTATAGCGCCGCTCATAATAATTGACCGCTATACAAAACGAGTAGCCATCAAAACTTTGTTTTGTTGTGTCTTTTCCGCCCTATTGCACTGGTTTTGACGGTTGCACCGTCTGGCTGCCGCTGGATGCCGACCGGGGAGTAAGCACCAGATCATCGATCTCGGTTCCCCCTTCGCCAACGGCTCGAAATGCGATGATCCCCGGCTTAAGCGGCTGAGGGTCCTGTACCGTTAGCAGCGGTTGCCCACCGGCGTTTACGACTATACTTTGGCCTCCGCCGCTCATTGATACTTCGACGCTGGTCCACGTGCCCGCGCCGATTCCCTTTCCGACAAATCCCAGCGAGGACTGTTGCGCTCCAATGAACTTGACAACCTCTGCTTCATCCGGAAAGAGTCGAACAACGTAGTACTCCTCGTTGGGTGGATCACCCGTGTGGCTGAGCATGATTTCCGGTGCACCTCCACCCTGGCGGATTCTGAGACTCAAGGTGTAGTCGCCTCCGGGTTGAACGCCCCAAGCCCCTATTCCCGCCGAAGAAAAGCCCAACACATTGCCCTGGCTCGACTGGACTACCCCAGCACCTCCAAAGAACTCCCAGTTGGTGGGCGTCCCGCTTTCAAAATTCTCTGTCCAAACCTGTGCAGGCACCTGAGTGGCGATCGTGGCACCTCCGGCGTTCCCGGGGGCTACCCCGCTTGACTGTGCC
>DNGT01000149.1 GCA_003486165.1 Desulfobacteraceae bacterium | reverse complement strand
TTAATCGTGTGCATCAATAATACCCCCTCTGTGGAATAAACTATTGAAAAGGGACATCAATCGAACCGGTTTAATCGACCGGTAACAACGCCAAATATATAAATAAATAACTCCTGCAAACATTATAAAATCCCGATAAAGCGCTGGACGCAGACTGTGAAAAGCCTCAGACTCGGGATCTTGCGGCCCGAAACAGCCGCAGTCGACATCAAGCCCCAGCCAGATACCGTAGCTAAAGATTGCTATAAACAACAATAAAAGTCCCGTGATGACAGATAGAGACCCCCGAATTTCCATTAATAAACCTAAGCCGAAGACCATCTCAAGCAAAGGTAGGATAATGGCCAGCGGCAGAATCCAAGCCTTGGGCATTAAACCGTATGCATTTATAATTACGGCAAATTCCGTAGGCTCCATCAGCTTTGAAATGCCGGACCACAAAAAAATTACACTGAGCGAAACACGAATCAAATGGTAGATTAAGGGAAACAGAAAAGAATTTCTCAGGGCAAATGTTCCTTCCTCTTTCAGGCTGTTAATTGTTTTCACTTCTTGACCGTTCATTGAATGCGGCCTTCCCATTAATTTTAAAGTGATGAATGTATAATATAATGATAATCAATAAGTAAAATTGATAATGCAAATAGTTGGGCAGGTTATGATTGACAAAATCAATATCTGCATGGCCATAGTTTTTCAGCCGGACCAAAAAGTGTCGGTTGACACCTTGGATCGCCTCTGGTAGTTTTGGGACAAGTCAGCATTAAAATAAATGGTTTGAAATATTACGGTTAGCTGGAATCTTTTATTCGACAGGTATTAAAAAAATTATTTCAGCCTGCTAAATACAGGGCTCTTTAGCAATATTGGGGTGCGAAACTGGAGTCAATTACCTTTCAAGTTCTTATATTTTTATCTCTGGAGGTCAAAGCGTATAGATGGTTATACGGACTAAAATTCTATGGGCGGTGATTTCTTTGGTATCTTTGATTGCGATCATCGGCGTTTTTTACACAGGATTTCGAAAGATCCTATCCCTCCCCTTTCGCCAGACCAACGACCTTCTCCATGAGCAAGGTTTCCCGTTAACTCTCGATTTTCTGATACCGGCAGGACTTTACATCGATGAAACAATAACGGTGAAAGAGGTCCTTTATCATCGTCTTCACAAACCAGGTCAAAAAGCTCATCTTTTCTTGTCAAAAATTACGGAAAGCATCCCTGTGAAGTATCGGATCGCCGCCACTGCGGTATTCTATCTTTTCTGGACATTATTGTTTTTGGTTTTCTTTAGAATCTTCACTTGGATGCGCTATACTACCGCCTTGTTCATTAGCTTTCTTTTTGGTGCTACTGTTTACTTTTTCATGCCGGATTTCATTATGGGAAAAATAGACGATAGTATATTTTTAGGATGGGCGCTTACACTGTTAGGTCTTCGGTGGTGGACAAAACGAAGAAAACAAACGGTACCCAATAAATAGAACTGAAATATAGACGGTTAAACGGGAGATAGCGATGTATCGTCAGAATTACATTAATTCGCTTCGAACCGAGCTGGTGAAGATGGTATCAGACTATCTTTCCCCTGCAGCGCTCCATTTCGGTTATAGTGATGTTCCCTTGGAATCCAACATTAAATGGCGTCCACTTGTCCTTGTTTTAGGGAACTATTCCTCCGGCAAATCGACCCTTATCAATGAATTTCTTGGAGCGGATATTCAAGCCACCGGTCAGGCACCCACCGATGATTCCTTTACCGTCATCACCTGTGACGATTCTGCGTCTACCTCAGAAAACGTTCGTGTTGTTGAAGAACGGGATGGGAAGTTTTTGCTCCATGATCCGGAATATCCCTTTGAAACACTGAGAAAACACGGACAACGATTTGCTTCTCACTTTCGCCTGAAAAAAGTGAATGCGCCCTTTTTAGAAACCCTTGCTATCATTGATACCCCGGGAATGCTCGACAGTATCACCGAACGGGATCGCGGATATGACTATCAAGAAGTCATCGGTGATCTGGCACAAATAGCTGATCTGGTTCTGGTGGTCTTCGATCCCCATAAGGCGGGAACGGTACGTGAATCATATATCAGCATTCGGGAAACCCTGCCTGCCCGTACCTTTGAAGACCGCCTGCTCTTTGTTTTGAACCGAATTGATGAATGTGCCTCCTTTGCCGATCTTTTGCAGGTCTATGGAACGTTGTGTTGGAATCTATCTCAAATCACCGGTCGGAAAGACATCCCCCCTATCTGCCTCACCTACTCTCCGCGAGCCATGTTGCGTGCAGGGAAGCGGTCCGGAGGGGATATGAGTTTTTTAGGTCATCTGGAAAATCAGCGCGAGGAATTGAAACGGGCCATCCTTAAAGCCCCGAGACATCGTCTCGATCACCTGGCCACCTTTGTCGAAACCCATGGCGAACGTCTGGGCCATTTCCTTGAAGCCCTTATAAACTACCGTCGCAGATTGCGAGAATTTCGCTGGAAACACACCTTTATCGGCTTTTTGGTAAGTCTTCTTCTCGGCGCAAGCGCAACTTTCGGACTTATGATCTCCGGTTTCCTTGGGGGCATGGACCTGCGCATGCTTTTGGGTGCCGGAGGTGTGGCCGCTTTGATTGTATTTTTCCTGTGGTCCACTCTTCTCATGAAACGTCGGACAGCCCGTTTTCATTCTCGTATTCTTAGAGATCTGGACAAACTTACCCCCCTTGAAAATCAGACGCGCCGCGACAGTTGGCAAGCTGTAAAAGGCTTTGTGTATGCCTATCTTGAGAAGACAGCCGGACGATTTTCTCTCGCCCAGACCAAGAAAGAGTTCGGTGCTGTGAAGCTGGTAAGAGACAGAGGGGCAACGGAAATCCGGGAGGCTTTAAACGAACTGGCCGGCTTAAAAGATGACGGTATTTTTGTTGTGGACTCGACAATGCTGCCTGAAGGGTCATCACCGACAATTGCTGCCAAAGGATCTGTCTCTTAAATTGTGTATGACTACTCGGCAATTTGTTATCATATCGGTTTATAAACACAGACGTTTACTGAAGTTCTGAAAATAAACACTTAAGTTTCGAGCCTAATTGCTAAAAAGCCTTTGAAGTAGCAGCCTGAATATTTCATTAAATATCAAGCCCAGGCAACATCGGCCTTACGGAATCCCTAAAAAAGTCATAAAATTTTTTCCGGTAAAGCCGAATATGATCCACAATATCTTGATCGCGCGTATGATCCGGTGTGTCACTGACGAATTTGAAGAGATAACAATGTTTCTGAAACGTTGTGCAGGCCTGAACCACCGAGCCGCCTTCCATGTCGATAAGATCGGCGCTTGTGGAAATCGCTTTTCGTTCTTTAGGATCGAGAACCGCCCGATCGCTGGTGGCCAGTATTGTGGTTTTGAATCCTGCCAGTAAATCCGGTTTGTGAACACATGGTTTCCCTGTTTTCAAATCGGGTCGATCAAGTTCGACAATTTTCTGAATATGAAATATCTCTCCAAGATCATATCCGGAATGTGTAGTGCCTGCTGCGCCCAAATTAAAGATGCAGAGCGGCTTGTATTTCAAACAGACATACGCCGTCGCCATGGCGGCATTGGCTTTACCGATGCCTGAAATAATTAGTAAGATTCCGTCATTTTGGAACAATCGGAAAGGAATTTCCCGAGTCTGCCGCAAGGACATTCCCAGGGCAAACGGCTTTGCCTCGAGCATGGTGGCCATGACAATGGCCGTTACAATATCTTTTTCCAACGTGCCATCTCCTCAAGGGCCTGAATGGCTTCTTTCCCTCTATCTCCTAACGATAAGGTAAAGTTATTGACATACAGGTCAATGTGCCCGTCAATCACCTGATCGTCCATTTCCTGGGCATGCAGCTTCACAAACTCCCTGGATGCATCCCTGTTATTGAAAGCGTATGACACTGAATTGCGCAGAACAGATTCGATGTCCTGTTTATAGTCGATAAAAGGGGGATCTTTCCTAACGGCAATACATCCCAATGGGATGGGAAGCGATGTTTCGTCTTCCCACCATTTGCCAAGATCGATGATCTCAACGCAGTCATACTCCGGATAAATGAACCGGCCTTCGTGAATGATGAGTCCGGCATCGTATTTTCCGATTTGGACCCCTTCCAGAATATTGTCAAACCGGGTGACCTCGACATTGTGTATCGAAGGATTCCACAACCTCATGAGAAGATATGCTGTGGTGTATTCTCCGGGCACGGCAATTTTTGCTTTTGAAAATGAAATATCCGCTTTTCTTCCCACAAGAAGCGGCCCGCATCCAAAACCTATGGCGGATCCTGCATCGAGGATTTCATAGAATTGTCTGAGTTTAAGATAGGCATAAAAAGAGAGCTTAGAGATATGGAATGTTTTGGAAAACGCCCTTTTGTTTAATTCTTCCACATCGTGCATATGGGGAACAAAACGAAAATCTCCCGTATCAATACAATCATGAAGCATTGCGTGAAAAATAAACGTGTCGTTCGGGCATGTTGAAAAGGCGATATCGAGATGTGTCATACATACTCCTTTATCGCCCGATAGCGGGAATCCCTTTGAACAGGAATTTTTCCGGCATTTTGAATGATATGAATAAGCTCTTTGTCGTTGGTCCTGGTTTTTATCCCGGTTGCCCTTACCACGACCTCTTCCATGAGCACCCCGCCCATATCGTTTGCCCCCATGGTCAGGGCGATCTGAGCGAGTTTCAGACCCTCGGTGAGCCATCCCGCTTGAATATAGGTGATATTGTCGAGAAAAATCCGTGCGATGGCCAGTATTTTAAGATAATCGATACCCGTTGCCGGAAGCGTATCTTCCATGCGCGTCTTTGCCGGTGAAAACGACCAGGGAATAAAGGCCTGCAAAATTCCGGTTTCATCCTGGATATCCCGGAGGACTTTTAAATGGGCGATTTTTTCTTCATCGGTCTCTCCCATTCCATACGTCATGGTTGCCGACGACATCATGTCATTCCGATAAAGCGCACGCATGACCTCACGCCATTCATCCACCGTGGTTTTTTTCGGGCTGACTTTATTTCGGATTCTGTCTACCAGCAGATCGGAGGCACCGGGCGTGGAATCGAGACCGGATAGTTTGAGCGCTTTTACCACATCATTGATGGGCATCGAACTTTTCCGTGAAATATGAACGATCTCTGAAGGAGAAAAAGAGTGAAGATAGATGTCCGGAAACCGCTTTTTTACCGATGTTACCATGTCGATATAGGTGTTCAACGTGTAGTCGGGATGAAGTCCGCCCTGAAGCATGACCTGGGTGCCACCGGCAGCCACAAGTTCTTCGATTTTCAGATAAATATCGTCCATGGTCACTTCATAAGGCTCAATAAGATTTGCCCGCGCATGAAATGCGCAAAACGCACATGCCGCCTCACAGATATTGGTGAAGTTGATAATCCGGTCGATAATGAATCCCACCGTTTCCTTGGGAAATGCTAATTTTCGTCTCATATCCCCGGCATTTCCCAGCTCGATGATGTCCCAGGAGAAAAGTTCAAGCGCTTCTTCGGGGGCAATCCGTTCACCTTGGTAAATCTTATGATAAAGGTTGTTATTTGGATTCATATCTTTCATGGCCGTATGTATTACCTGGATAAATATTGAAGCTCGATGAACTTGTAAAAAAGTCAACATTGATGCGGCAAAGTAAAAAATTCAAGTTCAAGGCGTCGCGAATTTCGCGGAATGAGGCGTACTTATTTACGCCGCAATGAACATGAAATGAAGCGCAACGCAGAAATTGGACTTTTTACGAATCCGTCAAGCTTTATTTATCCAAATAGTTAAGCCTTGTCACCTGTTTAAGCAGGCCCATCTCTCCTGCAACGGTATAGTAAAACATTAGGGCTCTTTTTAATTCATCATCAAATTTAAACTGTAATAGATCAAAATAACTGTTGATATCGTAAATAATATCCGGATATTTTGCCCTTGCTTTTAGAACAACATCTTCTTTTTCTTCTTCAAGGCAGCACAATGAAGCATGATAAGAAGAAACAACAGATTTTATCTGGGACGAATATTTTTCGACAACGCTGTCTCTTACGGCAAACACGGCAAAGACCACCGGAAAACCGGTTTTTCTAAGCCATAAATCTCCGAGATCATAAATATAGGGGATCGGTTCGGAAGATATTGCCATGGCATCGTTCCCGATGACCAGGGCCGCATCCATATCTTTGAGAACGGGTCTGGGTTTGGTCGGTATATAAACCGGCTCTAAATGATAATANNTTCAGATCTTCAATGGGTATTTTGCTCACCAGAATCACCGAACCTACATATCCAACCGAGCTTAAACAAAATTGCGGCAGTACCATCACATGATCAGCAATTTCTGCACAGGTTGCAGAGGAAATGGGGCTCATGTCGAGTTGTCGGTCTGCCATCATTTTGTTGAGCATGCATGGATATCCCGGACAGATGCTGATCCCATCGACGGCTTGTTTTTCGAACATGCGAAAATAAAACGGATAGCAGTTGAGATAATCGATATAGCCCAGCTTCATATCACGACCTCTTTCGGATGGGCTGAAACAGTGCGGTAGCTGGCGGTTGTTCTTTCAGGCATGAGCTGAGCCTCATGGATCAATCTTCTTAAAAACCATTCGGATCCAAAATCGGGGGTCTGTGCACCGGCGGCATGAACCACTTTTTCATTGTGATAGGTGGCGCCGATATCATCGACTCCGAATCTGAGGAGCACCTGGGCCATCTTTTCTCCAATATACATCCAAAGGGCCTTTAAATGAGGGACATTGTGAAGGAAAATGCGACTCGTGGCATAGATCCTGATATCATCGTAGCCGGTTGTTGAACGTTTTACATCGATTTTCGTATTTTCTCCGTGAAACTGTAAAGGAACAAAGGTTTTAAAGCCGGCAGTTTCATCCTGAAGATCACGAATTCGCGACAGATGATCGACAACATCTTCGGGTTCCTCGATATGATTGTACAGCATGGTTGCATTTGTTTTAAGGCCCATTTTGTGGGCCGTCCGCATGACGGACAACCATTTTTTTCCGGATATTTTTTTGGGAGCGATGATATCCCGAATATGCCCGGAAAAGATTTCTGCCCCGCCGCCGGGAAGTGCTTCGACGCCTGCATCCATAAGTCGCCTGAACGCTTCTTCCAGAGAAATGTTGTTTATTTTGGCAAAGTAATCATATTCAACGGCAGTAAATGCAACAATGTGCATATCCGGTTTTATCCCTTTAATGAGCCTTAACATCTTTTCGAAATAATCCAGTTTCAGTTTTGGATGGAGTCCACCCACGATGTGAACTTCGTCGATCCCCACAGAAACCGCACTTTGTATCCTCTTTTCGATGTCGTCAAAAGAAAGTAAAAATGCATTTTCATCGTTTTCATCACAGGAGTAGGCGCACAGCGGACATCTCAACTCGCAAATGTTGGTGTAATTCAGATTCATGTTAACACCATAGTATGCGATGTTTCCGTGCAACCTTGTCCTGATATGGTTGGCAATGGCGCCAAGATCCAGGATATCATCTGTTTTGAGCATACAGAGCGCATCTTCTTTGGTCACCGGAACATTACTGTAAACTTTTTCAGCGATACGGCGAAGCTTTTTGTTTTGTATGTTGTTCGGAAATGCCATTTTATTATTTCTTTTTTCCCCAGCTTTCAAACAGGTTGTGCTTTCGGCCCAAAAGGTTCAACACCTTGCCCACAACAAAGTTGATCACGTCATCAAGAGACTTCGGCAGTGTGTAAAATCCCGGTACCGGCAGTACGATTTCTATGCCAGCCAGCGCTGCCTTGTGTAGATTTTCAGTGTGAATAATGCTGAGCGGTGTTTCTCTGGGCACAATAATACATCTTCGTTTTTCTTTGAGTGCCACATCACATGCTCGAGTCATCAACGAATCGGCATATCCATGAACAATGGCAGACAGTGTTTTCATGGAACATGGAATCACGACCATTGCTTCAAATTCAGCAGATCCGCTGGCCATCGGTGCAAAAAAATCATTGTTTTTAAACTCGCTCAAAAAATCAATGTTCTTTGCAATGCCTCGCTTTTCAAGCAGCGCTTGCAAAGATGAAAAAGGCTCTTTTCCAAATAACATTTCATATTCGATGATCTGGCCGGCTGGTTGTGAAACAATGGCGGCAACCCGTTCTTTTAAATTGAGGAGTTCTTCTATTAAACGAATTCCCATAATCGGGCCGCTTGCGCCTGAAATTGCAACAACGATCATTTTATCCACATACTCCTGTCATCATTTTTGCTCAAGCTTAACGCTCTAAATTAGAGGGTAAAAAATTCCACCCTACAAGAGAAACACATCCGTAAATGTCCCAATAAAAAGTATCGGGGATATATACATATTGGCTTTAAAAAAAATCTTCACCGCCAACGCGATGTTCTGACTCCTGGCCATCCGCTGCTGATAAAAAAATATCATTCCAACGGATACAACCGCAGCCCAGTAAAAGACATTTTTTTGGGTTAACAAACCCGCATATACCAAGGCGCTTATGGAAACCATATAGCAGGCGGCAGAGATAAAAAGCGCCTTTTTCTTTCCCACTCGAACCGGTATGGAATGAAGGTTTTCTTTGATATCGAATTCCATGTCCTGTATGGCATACACAATATCGAGTCCGGCGATCCAGGTCAAAATAACCAGTCCAAGTACAAAGGGAACACGCGTAAATTCTCCGGTAACGGCAATATATCCGCCGATGGGGGCGGCAGCTTCGACCAAACCCAGATAAAAATGAGATGAAGCACTGAANNGAGGAAATCACTGCCGCCATCCATACCGTTTTCGGTCGAACCTCTCCTTTTGGAATCAATCGATCCCTGGTGCGAGGGTTTTTTGCATCTATGCCGGCATCGATGACCCGGTTAAATGACATGCCGGCGGTTCTGGCAGCCGCCATTGCAATCATCACCCAAAACCAGGTTCCAATAGTTCCCCCTCCGGCGAAAAGTACCCCCAATAATGCAAAGGGAAACGCAAAAAGAGTCTGTTCGATCATAATCAGTTCGGAAAACTTTTTAAAATCCATATTCTTTCCAACGGCTGTTAACTTTTTCTATGATCTCTTCAGACATTTTGATCTCGTCGGGCCATTCTCTCCCCAT